>JAYSWD010000133.1:0-1308 GCA_043718225.1 Candidatus Omnitrophota bacterium | reverse complement strand
GGTGGAGGTAAGCGGTTTTGAGTTCCGTGAAAATATCACGGCCCTGAAGCCTCAGGGTTTGAATCAAGCTCATGTGGGTTCCGTGAGCCTCGGCACCTTTGTCTGAGCGATTTTGAAAACTGCGGTTGCGAATGATTACATTCGGTCGAATCATTCTCTCAGCCAAATTATTGTGGTAACTCACATCGGGATCCTCTAGAAAAGTCAGCAGCTGTGTCCAGTGCTTCAGAAATCGTTTCGCGAGCCGGATTAAATTCGCATTCTCATAATTTCCGCTTGCCCACGAAAACAATCTCTTTTTTATTCGTCTCACTCGGCGCTGATAAACTTCTCCTTTGATCTCCGCGCGTCTTTTTCCTAAATGAATCGCATCCCGGATAATCCGCTTCAGAGTCTTCTCATGCTTGATAAATTCAACCGTATTGTCCCTTGCCCGGTATTCCCGCATCGTCCTGAGCAAATGCGCTAAACACCGCTGCTTCCTTCCCGGCAACCGGTTGTAAGCCGCATAAAAATCGGTAACGATCACGCCCGCATAATCTTTCCCTATGAGCTCACGGGCTACTCTGGCGCCTCTCGATGTAGCCACTTTGTAATGCGCCAACTTTTTATTAGCCGTTGCCCATATCCAATGCTTGGTGCCGCTAATCTTCCACCCCGTCTCATCCATATGCAGATGCGGACTCATTCGTATTGCTTTCAAAATTTCTTCCGACTCAACTTTCAGCCACACACTCATCCGCTGTAAGGCCTGCGCGAGTGCTCCTTCAGAAACTTTTAGTCCGCACAATCCTTCAAAAACTTCGGCAATCTTATTGAAGGGCAAGCCGTGGTGATATTTCAAGATCACCGTTTGAATCAATACATTCGGTCCCAAATAACTGTTTGGAATTTCATCCGCACCGCAAGGAGCCGTTACAAGCTTTTCACATTGCCTGCAGTAATAACGATGTTTTCTATAACACGTTGCTTGCACACGGGCGGGAATTACGTCTTCCTGAATATGCTCAACCGTTTCCTGAGAAACACTGAGCCTCTGGTCGCAGTCAGGACATTTTTTTAAGGTTTGCTCGACAACCCGGTCGATCTGTGCGGGTTTATGGCGGGTCAATCCAACATGTCCCTCTTTTTGTCCGGGAGCCTTCGGGTGAAGAGTGCGTTTAGCGAGGCGCTCTGCTTTCAAAAACTTCTTGTGCTCATCCAGCGCATTCTTCTTCCCAAGCTTTTCCTCGAGCTCCTTGATGCGCCGCTCTTTCTCCAGGATAATCTCAATCAACTCTTCTTTGCTTTTTTCCGTCAAAAGAATGT
>JAYSWD010000132.1:0-12275 GCA_043718225.1 Candidatus Omnitrophota bacterium | reverse complement strand
AAAGCAACTTGAGTACAAAGAACAAAGTGTGGTTTATGTTGCTGGAAATATATTACAAGGCGTTGAACGTGCGCGGCGGAAGGGAACTACTGTTCCTCTCGACGGCGGCGTTAAGCCAATCGACGAGTTGGCTCTTAATAAGAAATTTGATGTAGAAATTAATCCGGAAGATATCCCTTTAATATTTGAGTTGGCAGTACAAGAAGGTTATGCCATTACTGGGGAATTACTGGATGAGATTGAAAGAGCGAGACCTACCTTCAAGCAACTATTGGCCGCGGATGCTGATTATAAACGGCGCGTGGACGACTCAATGCACCGAATTTTGGCATCCTCCAATAATGTAGGGTATGTTTTTTTTCGCATGTTATTGTTGGGAATATTAGGGGATATTTGGCCTGAATATGAAGAATTTCAATCCCGTATGGTGTTTAGCCCTAAACATCGGCTCTCTCTCGACGCCTATTCAATCAAAACGTTGCAGGAATTTGATGCTATTTTAACCCGGCCGGAAAACCTGAGTGATTTAATTGAAAGTGCGAAAGCCGCAAGCTCAGTTCGTATTGTCCGCGCGGCGCTTTTAGTGCAGGCGTTCTCAAGACAAGTTCCGGAATCAAAATGGAAGAAATTACTTGAACACATTGAATTAACCGCGGCAGAGCGGGAAAAGGTTGAATGGCTGGTCAATCATAAAGATGATTTGATCGATTTGATGCGCCGCCGGGGAACAGATTTTTATGAAGATTTTGCCCACTTTAAAGAAGAAAATCTTGGCAATGATTATGATAGGTGGCTGCCGCTCCTTTTGCTGACACTGACACGTATTCAATCTTTGGATCCCTTGCGCAATAAAATCTATTTTCACCGTCTCAAGCATTTATTGACCGTTCAGCGTGAGCAGTTTAATGATGCCGATAGACTTAGAACCGTCTTCTCGGATTTAACAGAAACTGTTGATGCAGAAGTTCTGCAAAAAATTTTACGCGACCAATTCGCTGTGACTGTTAAAGATTTTCAAGATCAGTCGGTTTCGGCTGATTCAACTTCTGACACAAGCAATTTGGCGGTTGTAAACGTGGCATTTAGCGAGAAATTAAACAGACCGGGGGCGTTGGCTCGCTTGGCTGCGGTTTTTGCAAGCAGTGACCTAGAGGTTCTTACACTAAGCATTGGCAATACGCAAGGAAGTGCAACCGGTGGTGGAAAAATTACACTAGATCATTTCGTTGTGAAAGCCGGAGATCCTCGGAATCTTGCGGTTGATAAGCTGGAAGCAAAAATACGCAGAGTATTGATTGACCGGGAAAATCCGGCAGTTCTTTTTAGGAAAGGTAATATTAACTTTCCGAGACGCAATACGCTTATAAAAATCAAGCCGCATGCAGAATTCGAAGTTCACGGCGGAAGAGAATTTTTATATTTTAAAGGTGCTAATGATGATGGCGTTCTTTGGGCGCTGGCAGATATTACCTATCTGCATAACATTGATATTGTGTCTCGTTCCACGGTTGACACAGAAGGGTATGACGACAATCTTGGCAGACGTGTGATCAATGTATTTGAAATACAGAAAGACGGAAAATTATTGAGTCCAGAAGAAAAAGCTAAGTATCTGGCGGATATTTTATTCCTTGCCGATCAGCCCGTCATTTCAGACACCATATATGAGAATTTGCCCAGTTTTCGCTCCGAAATGCGGGATCGGCAAAGAGCGCACTATAAATCGGAAGCCGATATTTCTCAACCAGATCGAGAGGCGCTCGCAATTGTTAAAAACTATCTCAATCGCGCGGGATTGACGGTCGGCCGCTCGGAGATGCGGATTAAATTTGCTAGCAGCAATCAGTCGGTTGATGCGCCGATCATTACAAAACGGATCAACAATTATTTCTCACATTTTAAAGCCAAATACGAAAAAGCCGGTGTGCAAGAAGTAGTGTATGAAGTTCGAAAAAACAATTCTTACAAATTTACATTTAAGGTGAAAAGCAATAATGGATCAACCGCGATCAGAGAGTTTGATTTTATTCTTTACGACGATGAAAACAAAAACTTTGAGTGGATGATGTCGTATGGCAGCACATTTGGCGCCGTGGTTGATCGTTTACCGTGGATGCAGGATTTGTTTTACATCTATTATTTTGACTATTCAAAAACAAGAAAACTTCCAGATATTAAGCCTGGAAAAGAGAGCGCAAGGGCGAGTGTGAGCGCAACGAGCAGTCCGGCTCGGGAAAGGACGAAGGCGGCCCTGCCAAAGATCGAAGTGTTTAATTCTTTGCCGCATGGAATTACCATGGCACAGCATTTGGGGGATCGCGATCTTCAGGAGGACCGTCGTCTTTATTTGCAGGTGAATACTAGGGTGGGTCCCGCCTATTTACTGGGCGTCGTTGACGGTCACGGTGATTTTCATGGCGACATTTATGCGGATCTTGTGAAAGCCGAGTTTGAAAAGGTATTTGCGGTCGATTTAGCAAAAGTTAGATCTTTGAACGACGCGCAAATGAAAAAAATGATGCTGCTTGCTTTCGAAAAGATTCGCCGTCGAGTCGATAAAAAATGGCCGTCTCGGCTACCATCTAACCCCGGAGCCACTGCTGCGGCTGTGTCCCTTTTTCCGAAAAGCAAAAAAGGATTCTCGGCGACTTTGGGTGATCCACTCGTTCTGCAAGAGAGTCATGGAAAGTTGTTATATGTGAACCCCCTGCAAAATACAAAGCATGATAATGATCCCACGCGGGGCATCGGGTCACGAATTTTAGACTACAATCGGAGGGTGGGCCGGGATATGTATCAAATATCGGCCGGCGATAAGTTCGGTGGTTTAAATCTTACCAAAGAAGGTTCTTGGCTTAGGCAATCAAATACTGCGGGTTTTGGCGACAGACTGTTTGCTCCCATCATGGGAAGAGTGCCAAACTTTTATGCATTTTCATTGAGTGAAGACGATTCGCTTATTTTGGGATCTGACGGACTATTGACTGAGCTGGCGCCGGAAGAAGACCAACTTGCTTCCATAGTTGGTAGTTTGAGAGGATCGACATCAAGAGTTAACGCGGCCGTGCTTTTGCTGAGTGAATTAATTCCACAGGAGCGCACGAATCATAACGCGCCCTTAGACAACATGTTTACAATTCATGTTGAGCCGAGGCTGTTTTATGCTTATGTGGACAATAAGTTTTCCGCCCGCTCCGAAATTCGTGAAAAGACAATGCTTGCCGGAGAATCAGAGCCGCTAGTGACTGAGCACATACCTGTCGCAACCTTTGATATGTCGAAAGAAAAAAAATTGCGCGGAGTTGCGATTGATGATCCAGAACATGGATTGCGAAATTTTATTTTAGAGAATATTACCAAATCGAGTATTAAGCTCGCGCAGATTATTAGGGAAAACAGAATTGTGGGGAGGGTTCAATTTTACGTCACTATTAATTCGCAGTATAGCATTGTTAGGCGATTCGACTTCACCCGCGATCTTGCGGGCGGTATTACTAAGATGATTGATAATCTTAAGCAAAATAAAATTATCCATTTTAGCGAAATTGAAACCATTGGAATAGGCGTCTTTCGCTCCGAAACCCGCTTGCACACGCATCATGATATGGAAGAATTATTTCCCGCCGTGCTCACGCAATTGGCCGGGCTCAGTAAAAGAGAAAGTCCGCTGCGGGCGACCGCGATTCTGCTTGAGAAATATTTTACGGACCTCAGTGCGGATTTTGAAAAGGGTATTTTGCCGCGCAGTGTAATGAGGGTTTATGACTTAGAAATGCAAAGCCGGAACGGAGATAGGCCGGGCAATGCGGTTTCGGAAAGCACTATTGATCCGGTTACGCTTTTTGATCAACCGGACAATTCTTGGATGAATGTATTCAGAGATGCGGCGTCTTCGGTCAGGGCAGCTTCCGAGTTGACTTCAATTCCGCAGAGTAAAACAAAAAAGTTTCGCCTTGAGTTGCTGCAAAAAGGCCGGACCGCAATCGCATTTTATTTTATTCAACAGGCGATTAAGCAAGGCCGCGAAGAACAGGTCAAAGAACTTTATCAGAGCACAGTTCCGCATTCTAGCCGCAAGGTGCGCAGCGCCCTAACGCGTTCCGAAATGCGGGAAGCGGCATTAAGAGTATTAAGAAGTGGAGCGTTTCGCGATGCCGTTAATTATTTGCAGGAGGCCGATGCAGGCGTAGGAATAAATGCAGGCCTTTTGCAAATGGATTTGGCTGTTGTATTTGGAAATCAGGACTTTAAATCGATTCTCGAGTTTGCGCGGCAAGCACGGGGGGAAAAAACACCAATTGTTTTAGTTGGTGGAATCGGGCGGGGAACTTTACCGCTTATTCAAAAAGCGATTGCTTATTACAAACTCAAAGCCACCGCTAGCCCTCAAGATTTGTCACGTTATGAACGTTTGATTGGCAGTTTTCTAAATGACGAGAAATATGTTCGCGATTACCTTGAGCGCAAAGAAAGCGGCGAGGCGGTTGAGGCGCCTCTTGTCACGGAAGCCGGTGTGATGAAGGAAATATTGCTCATCGAGGGAGTTTCACTTGGGCTGATCGACAAAGAAACCAGTCCATCTGCGGACACGCCCGCGAATATTTCAAATTCCAAAGAAATTATTGACGCACTTATTACTAAGTATCGATTGAAGAATCCCCGGATCGCGCTCGTAACTTCACCGCCGCTTTTAAGGCGCATGGCTTTAAACGCTATTGCGGGCTGGCCAAAAGATTGGCAGCCGAAGCGCTATCGCAGTTATCAGCTTAAATTAGGCGGTATTTCCGAAGCGCAGTTGATTGAATTCGCTGCCTATTTCCTGGGCTATCCTGAAACCGTAAAATTTGTAAATCCTGCTACTGTACCGGACAAAGGCGAGTGGAACGGCATCCAAGATAAGTTGGCTTTGCCTGAAGTTGCCGGCGATCCGCGGGCAAAACCTTTTTTTGTAAACGGAGAAATGAAAGCGCAATTAGATGAATTATTTGCGGGTGCCCGCAGAGATTTAGAAAGTTATCTCTTAGCTTTGAAAGCTGAAGATCCTACCCGGTTTAGGATTGATCCGATCACTAAAATTCCCGCCTTTTTCACCCGCTCTGAAATGCGCGAATGGAGCCCGTTAAAAGTTTTGTCGCTTCCTGAGACACATACTTTTTCTCCGAATGTTTTGAAAGCAGTCGAACTTCTTTTTAAAAAAGACGCCAAATTCACAGGAAAAGTCTTTCAGGAAATTATTCTATCTAATCCCTATTTAACAGAGACGAAACGACTCTCGGATTGGCTGGCCGTTAAAAATGCTAATTCTCCCGAGTTGATCGCAGAAGAAATCGCAACCCTTTATCCAAAAGGCAACGGCACAGAATTTATTAATGTATACGACAGCGAGCTTGTCAGCCCAATGGGTGAGCCCATTATTCGAGGTTATGGCAATATTTTGCATACGGACCCCAAGAAGGATGTAGATATGCAGCGGCTGGTAGCGAAGCTTAAGGACACATTCAAGGAAACTCACTTTGTTCACGGCGCGGTAACATCTTTCATCCTTATTTTGAACCCTGAAGATGACCAATATTATTTACTTAACATGGTCCGTGCTTTTGGAAAAACTGACGGCGGGAAAATGGAATCTGTAGCCGGAGGACACATCCAGGCCGGAGAAAATCTAGCGCAGGCATCCGTTCGGGAACTTGCTGAGGAGCTAGGAATTAAAGATGAAATAAAGGCAAAGCTTATTGGCTATTCACGGTACGGTGATCGTGATAAAGATAATACCCATGACTGGGTTAAGTTCAGCGTTCTTAATAAACAACAAAGCGCGACAATCCTGGCAGATTTAACGAAAAAAGGAATAACAATAGATTGGGCGAAAACTTCATCTGATATTGCAAATTATATGCCGTCAAAACTTGGAGATGCTGAACTGCATGCTCGCCAGGCGCTGGTAACCGGCAAAATGGCAGGCGGCAAAGAAATTATTTCCTCACTTTTTACGCCCTTTGATTTGATGGTTGATTACTACCGCTCTCGAAATGGGAGTCCTGCGGACTTTGCTTGGAACGATCCGACGGGGCATCGTGGAAACTTTTTAAGCAATGCAGAGATTATTACTGCGGCCCATAAACTTGCCGGAGAGTTAACGCGCGCAAACCAGCAGGCGCTGTCACCGGTGACCGCCAAATCACCGCTCCAAGCAGTTGTTTTTGATATCGGCAATGTGATTGTTAAATTTGATTTTAAAATCGTAGCTGAAAAACTGATTGCGGCCGGTGTCACGGGAAAATCGAATCAGCAAATCATCGAAATTCTCAATGATTCTCCCCAAGGGCGAGCGTTTGGTTTGGGGGAAATTTCTCCGCAACAGTATTATGAATATGTAAGAGATGCTTTAAATATACCAGGCTTATCATTTGCTAATTTTAAAGAGATTTACTCAGGAATGTTTGAGCTTTCCTCGGAGACAGTTGATTTGATGAAACGTCTAAAAGACGCCGGGTACAAGATATTTATCTTAAGTGATACCAATCCGCTTCACATGGAATATGTTAAGCAACACTATGCTGATGTCCTGGGTCTAGCTGACCGTGCTGCATTTACGTCTTATGAGTTGCATGCGCTGAAACCGGAAGGCCCCATGATATTTAACGCGGCTGCCGCCGCGATTGAAAGTGAGTTTGGCATCCGGCCGAGTCAGTTGGTTTTCTTTGATGACCGTAAAGTCATTATTGATGTAGCAAACGCTGCGAATTTTCCCGCGGTTCTATTTACTTCCGCCGCGGCTGCTGAAGCTGAAATCCAAAAACGGCAAGAGGCTCGCTCCGAAATGCGGATCCCAAACTTTGTTTCAAAGTTGTTTAATAGCGCGCGGGAAAAATATCGGCGTTGGTCATTTCTCGTATTCAACCCAATTTCGCTTGGGTTCATCCTGATGACATTAATAGTTTTAATTCAGGTAGCCCGCTCACAAACCCGGCTTTATAAAAATTGGCTGATGGAATTTGCTTCCGACAGCGGGCCTGCCGCCAAAACGATGAAAGTAAACGGCAAAGCCGCGTCTGAATTAAAAATAAGTCTCAACAGGAATAACGTCTTCCCTCAAGTTGCGAGTATTAAAGGAAACGGCTATGTTCGCATTGCTTTAACCTCGCGCGGACATGATTGGGGTTCTTCGTTTGTCCTGGTCGGCTATTGGGATGATAAAGGCGTTTATCATCATAATCCCCACATTGAGTCTCTGGAAGCTAGCGAGGCTGAGGATGGCTCATTTGTAGTTCGCGGCAAATTCCAAGATGAGGCCGGAAATTTTCGAGCGGATGATTTAGTCATTCGATTTCCGCAGCCTAAGAATCCCAGCGAATTAGTTGAAGCGGAAATTTCATATACATTGGTTGCGCAAAAATCTTTTGGCCTTGATACCGGGCATTTGCGCCTACATCAAGCCTTAAAACCCATGCAAATAAGTTCAATGAATCTGGATAAGCCGAACCGGCCTTTGCATGATGCTGATTTTGCAGCTTATATGGATGTAAACGGAAAATTCCAAATTGCTCCGCTCAATATTTCAAACGCTTTTGTTTTTAATGATCCAAAACCGCTTAAACCGGGCACCGCGTTTCATTTTTTGAATGCCTTTCCGGCGTCGCCCACGCGCATTCGGCCGGGTGTCTTTATTCAGGCGCTAAAGATGGGCGGATTAACCGCAATTCCACAGGGGTGGGTAGATGTAAAGAAAACTATGGTGGATGACACCCCTGACAATGCCACAGCCTGGACCGCAGCATCCTCGATTGGTGCGGGAATTTCAGCGGTTCCTCAAAAATCTAAATTTAGTCCCGGCGATAAAATGCACTTTTCATTCCGGGTCGGCGTCTATCCCGCGGGGCTAAATCATTTGCCGCATGGTTTAGTTGTGACCGCCGCTCAATTGAAAGCGGTCTCGGACTCAGCCAAAGTTCCTGCGCTGAGCCCTGAACTAGAAACTCAATTTTTAAAGCTTCAGGCTAGCGGTGATGTCGAAAGCGTTAAACAATTCATTCGCGTCAATTTAGAGTCGCTCTTGGGCAAAGGCGCCAAAATTAACGATTCAAATGGTTTAAATGGATTTGCGTCATGGGTCACAAAGAAAGTAAACGACGTCAGTAATCCGGAACCGGGACGATTGGTCGACGAAACGATTTCGTTTTCGAATTTAAAACAAAAACTTTCCCGCGAAACATGGATTTCCCGCTCCGAAATGCGGGATAAAAGTCCGAAAGCGGGAGATGTATTAATTGTCTCGCTTCCAGATAAAACAGACGCCGCCAAAGTTGTTGGAATCGCGGTGAATGTTGATGAGGCGACGTATGAGCTCCGTGATGCTGCCAAGGAAGGCTGGAAGTATTTCACGAATCTCAGAAAGCTTTTAAATATTTCGATCGATTTTAAACTTGGGGGTAAGGGTGCCAACCCAAAGGTTAAATTTAGTGAGGGAGACTATATTGAGTTACTGGCTGAATGGACACAAGCCAAGGTGGATGAGGTAGAAACGGCCATTCATGTAGCGCTGTCCGGCAGAAATTCTCTCAAAACGAATACACTCGGGTCAGATATGCCTTTTGATGTTTTTACTCATGCATTACGGCAGCTTAATATTGAAAGCGAGGATGATCAGAGAATTTTGCGGGAAATTTTAAATTTGTCGATTGAGATACGCGACTCTGTACAAGAAGTGATTGTAAAACCGGATCCGCAAGGAGCTAACGGCGCGGTGGAAACCGGGGACGCTGCAAAATCCGAAAAGAAATTAATAATTGATTGGGGGAAGGTAATCCGCTCGGGCAATGCTGCATTAAAAAGATCATTAGACGACGGAGATTTGAAAATTCTGTTATTGGCATTGAAAGAACTTGCGGGCTCGCATGAGAAAAAAGGCAAGTCAGAGAAAAGCTTTCTCGCGCGTCTTTTTGAAGTGCTGCAGGAAAAAAAACTTGTCGCACGTGAAACGGGTCTATTTAAACGCTCCGAAATGCGGGAAATAAGTCGTGACGAGCTAAAAAATATTTTCGGGGATGCTTTGGATTCAGTATTGAAATTTGTGGTGGGAAGGGCGATTCTAATGTCAGATGTGGAGCATGCTACTGAAGAAGAAATGTACACGCGCAGCATAACGAAGCGATATCGACTTTTGACAAACAGCGGTGAGTACATTTTTTATACCAAGCAAAAAAGAGAAGCTTTGTTTATGACTGAAACTAACGAAAATCAGGAGTTCTTGATTGCTCAGTTAGCATATGAGCACAAGCTTGCTGCGCGGACTATGCTTGTGCATATAGCTGGAAAACCTCTGATTGTGACGATTGCAGTCGATGGAAAAAATCCTTCTAAAAATGACTGGAACCTTCAGTTAGTTAAGTTATTTGGGCGTGAATTGAGACGCTTGCATGACTTGGGTATTGTTCATGGAGACCTAGAAGGCGTTATGGAAGAGGGTGGTGCATTTTTTCATTCAGAAAATATTTTTTGGAATGAGAATGAACAACGTTTTATTTTTATCGATTTTGGATATGCAAAGGACAATGCCGAGGATAGTTCATTAAGAAATGAACGGAATATGGTAGTTCATGCCGTCGTCAAATACCTCAAAGATAAATTTTTAGCTGATGAAATCGAAATAGCTTTTAATGTGGGTTATGGAAAATTCCGATCCGAAATGCGGCATTTCTTTGCGCCATCGCAGGAACCGCTTGTGAGCCGATTGGAAAAATTACAATTAAATAATACCGATTTGACTCCAGCAGACATAACCCTCAATGCTTTTTTTGAACAAGCGTTAAATTATCGAATCGACGGTGCGCAGTTTGAAAAACCCGAATTCGCCTTGCAAGCGAACTGGGACAGGCTGGTTGAGGGTTTCGGAAAAGGGTATCCGTTCTGGCCTGATTATCAACAAGATAATTCAAAATTCTTTCAAAATGCGGGATATGCCAATCTTTCTCAATCACTGGGTCAAACCTTGATGCAAAGGATCCGCTTGGAACTCTATCGAAATTTTGGATCTCATCCAACGGTGCTTTTCTCTCTTTTTCCGGCGGGCATATGGTTTAAGGAATGGCGGGCTGTAAACGGTGATTTGATCACGCATGTGGTTCGTCAAAATCAAGAAAAAAATTCTTGGAGAGCCGCAGAGTTTTTCTTTATTAATGGTGAATTAGCTGGTTATGGACGCGCAAACTTTTTTCCGTATAGGGATCTCTCGCCTGATCGCATGGAAATGACTTTTTATATTAATCCCCGATTCCGAAGTACACCATATAGAAAAAGTTTGGCTAAAGATATTTATTCGGGAAGGCTTGATTTGTGGAGCCACTTTATGAATGAGCAAGGAGTTTTTGAGGTTGCGCCTGTGCATTTTGAAAAAGGGCCACAGGCGCTTCCATTTTATGCAAGCTTAAATTTCAAGCCGTCTTTTACTAATTCCGCAAACGTTCTAACAAACTATTTGAGAGAACTTTCACAGACCCTCGTTCCCCCAAAAGAAACACTTAAACCCACCGCCGCTAAAGTGACCAGATCGTGGCGAGAGATTGCAAGTGATGGAAAATACGCATCTATTTTTCAAAACAAACTTATTTTGTCCGTCCAAGATTTTCGCGATATTCACCGCTCCGAAATGCGGACACCAGCCAACATCCGACAGCTGGCCGCAGACGCTGTTCCTGTCTCAACCTACGCGGTTAGAGCTCCGAAACCGCGTAGTTTGGAAACGGGCTCCATAAAACTCGTGATTGATTCGGGGATTCGATTTGATCGGGTGTTTGATGGATTTGCGGCGCGGCTAAATGAACTGACACCCGAGGCAGCGGCAGCAGCGATTGCGAATGGTTTTGTTGACCTGAATTTGGAGCCTGCGGCGCAAGTTAAAATTTTAATAAAAATGGCTGATCAGCTGCCCGGCGCTATGGCGCAACTTCGAGAATTAATCCGGCAAATGCCGGCCTTTTCAAAAGTAAATTTTCTAAAATCGGCGACTCTTATTCAAATTATGGATGGACCTGAGCTGAAGCATAAGCAGCGAGTTTTGTCGGAGGAAACGATAGAAGCAGTTAAGACGGTCTTGCTGATTCACCCCACGCAAAGGATTCACTTTTTTATGAAAGGCGGGGATGACATTGCAAATCGCGCAAGGCTTGAGCGTTTAGAGCTTTTCAATTGGGCAAAAGGTGTTGGCATTGATTCAGGTTTGAATGTGGAAATTCAAGTTTTAGCGGCTGAGAGCAGCTTAAGAAAACTTGCACTCAACTTGGCCGATGAGCGTGGCGGCGTTGTTTCAATTGCTGATACCATGACAAATATCACTGCCACGCAAGAAGTGAAGGTGGTTGTTCGAAATTATCGGGCTGTAAATCATAAGCTTGGATTTTTGGCGCAATTTCAAATTGCGCTGGGAGTTTCTGATCCGATTCTGGAGAGCTTCAGAGATGCTGAAAACCGTTATCGTTTAAGCGATGAGGGGCTTCAAAAATGGAGTGTTATTGCGAATTTTGCGGATTTTCTGCAAAAAGCGCTCGCATTCGCAACCGCAGCTTAAACCAATCCCACTTCCGGGATGTGGGATTGGTTTAAGCTGCGGTTTTTTACAGTGGTGTAGATGTCCTCATTTATTAGACAATATAGATTCATGGCTGGGGCATTTCAGATAATTTGTGCGATAATGCAGGAAATTTTAACTATCGCAACTGCGGCTTAATTGAAAGGAATCATGCAAGAACTTATTAATTTTTCGTTTTCCAAAATGAAGGCATTGCTTTTTCCGTTTAATTTCAGCCGCTGGCTTAAAATTCTGTTAATTGTTTGGCTGGCTGGCGCGGCCGGAGGGGGTGGTGGAGGCGGGAGCAACTGGAGCAATGGCATCAATAAAGTTCGAAATCAGCAGCAAACCGCGAAACCTCCGGTAATGGCTTTACCTGTGCCCAACCTACCATCACCGCCCGCTAGTTCATTGCCTGCGCCCGACGCGCCCGCATCTCCGATTAGTCCGCCGCCTATGCCTTTCATACCCGATTCAGTTGTCGCGCCGGAGCCGCCACAAAGTTCAGTTTCAGCGGTTAACCCCGCGCTGCAACAGGATGAAAAGTTGCAAAAGAAAAACGAAATGGCCGAGCGTTTTAAAAAATCATGGCCCTGGCTTGTTTTAGGAATATTAGGCATCGGACTTCCGATTCTGATTTTATCGATGTGGCTTAGCTCCAGGTTTCAATTCATCCTGCTTAATTTCCTGACCCATCAAGACCTCGCAATCC
>JAYSWD010000131.1:0-3932 GCA_043718225.1 Candidatus Omnitrophota bacterium | reverse complement strand
CCGATGATTTTGACTTCGGGTAATTTAAGAAACTCATTAAAGAAACCGATCGCGTTGCTGCCGCCGCCGACGCACGCCAATAAATAGTGCGGCAGTTTTCCTGTTTTTTGCAGCATTTGCTTCTTGGTCTCTTTTCCGATAATGGATTGAAAGTCGCGCACCATATCCGGATAAGGATGCGGACCGACAGCCGAGCCGATTAAATAGTGGGTTGTGTCAACATTCGTGACCCAATCTCGAATGGCTTCGTTTGTCGCGTCTTTCAAAGTTTGCGAGCCTGATGTAACCGGAATTACTTTGGCATTGAGCAATTTCATTTTATAAACATTCAATGCCTGCCGTTCGATATCGAGGGCTCCCATATAAACAACACATTCAAGCCCCAGGAGCGCCGCCGCCGTCGCGGAAGCCACACCATGCTGTCCCGCGCCCGTTTCCACGCAAATACGCTTTTTCCCCAAACGCCGCGCCACAAGCCCCATCGCGATCGCATTGTTAATTTTATGCGCGCCGGTATGATTCAAATCTTCGCGTTTGAGAAAAATACGCGCGCGGCCGAAATGCTTGGTCAGGTTTTTCGCTTCATAAAGCGCGCTCGGCCTTCCGACATAATCCCGCAAATACATTTGCAATTCAGCGTGAAATTTTTTGTCGCGCTTAATTTTTGAATATGCGGCATCCAGTTCATTCAAAGCCTTCATTAGGGTTTCGGGAACGTAGCGTCCGCCGTAAGGCCCGAAATGCCAATCTTTTGAATCGAAATCTTTTTTCATTTTTTTACCATACGTCCAGAAAGTGCGCCGGTTCCATGCGCGGTTGAGCAAAGCTCAGAGCCAAATAAAATAGTCATGCGTCAACCCGCCCTATTTCCGAATTTTTGATCCATCCGGTTTCACCGTTCCAAGTAACGACACGGCTCCAATCTTCACGCGCGTCGGCAATAAAAACTTTGAGCCCACCGCCCAATTTCATCAAACTTTGATTGTCCATCGAAGGACCGTAACGCACCTCCGCTTCAGGGGCAAGCACAATCGCTTCGGCGTAATAATGTTCATAAAAAAACTTCGCACCGAAAAAAACTGTTAAAAATAAACAAAGCGCAAAGGCTTCTCCGCGCGGAAAAGCCCAAAAATGCCGCATGGGGTTCCGAAGCCAAAACCCGCAGGACAGCATAAATATAAATAAAAAGAACAGCGCGGCAACCGCCAAATGCGAAGTCTTCACCCATTTTAAAACCCAATCATTAAAGCGAATGAACAGATTACGGCGGTCTTCGATTTTGTATTCGATTTTTGCGCGTGCGGCCTTTAAATTATAACGTGCGTCGGCGAACCAGGGGTTCAGAAATAACGCGCGCTCATAATTCCAAACCGCCTGATTGATTTGTCCCGTCCTGTAATAAGCATTGGCCGCATTATAAAAAAGAAGAGCCCTTTGCAAAGGCGCCGCTTCGGAAGCAAGCTCAGCATATATTTTCGCCGCTTCAATGAATTTTCCGGAGCGGTAAAGGTCACCCGCCTGTTGGAACTGCGCTTTTGGTTCTGCCGCAAAAATAGACCGGAGACCTGAGACCGAAGACCCGAGACAAAAAACGATCCCAAAAATAAAAACAAAACATCTTGTCTGATGTCTCTTGTCTCTTGTCTTTTGTCTTTTCTTCATCGGAGTTTCTCCAGCTTATTGACCACATCCCGGAAAACACGCAACGCTAGTTCTTTGGATGATTCCGGAATAGTGCCTCTGCCGAACCGCGATTCGTCACAAAGCTGATAAACCCCTGCTACTTCCTGACAGATAGAGTCCTCCGAACCAAAAGCTTCATGCAGGCGCCGGTCAATCTCTGAACGCGCGGTGCCAAAAGCTGACAAATCCCATTTATCCGCGAAATAGTGATTCATCGAACGTTCCAAGTAATCAAAAAATTCCGTTTGCGCCGCCATATCTTTTTTATGCGCTAGCTTTCGCAATGCGTTGATTTCATTCATCGCGACGGAACGGGCGCGTTGAGTGCGGTAAAGGCCCCGATTCTGAGAAATAAAAGATTCGCGGTTTTTTTGATAAGCCGCGAAAGCGACAAACACAAGCGCCCCTAAATTTAAAAAGCCGAGCGCCCATAAAATCCAGTTGCCCGTTTTTTCAAAAGCATTTACGGCCGGCCATTTTGTCTCGACATAACGGATATCCTTACCTTCTACCTGAACATCTTTTTTTAATTCTGATTGCGTCGCTACGTCATCCGGAAGCGCCGGCCCGTCCTCGCCTTTTGTGACTTCTAGCGGAAAATTCGGCGTGCGCAAAGTTTGATATTTGCCCTGAACCGGATCAAAAAAACTGAACTCAAGCGGCGGAATAAACATTTTACCTTCATCTCGCGGGATAAATACGATTTCAAAAGTTTTGCGGCCGGAAATCATATCGCTTTGTCGCGCGACCTCTGATTTTGAATCGGCTTCGTAAGTCCGGAAACCTTTCAAATCCGGAATGCGCGGGCGGTTCACGCGGTCGACATTGCCCCTGCCCTCGATGGTAAGTGTCATCTTGACGGGTTCATTCTGTTTTACTTCAGAGCGGTCTAAAGTCGCGTTCATTTGATAAAGTCCAACATCGCCCTGAAACCCTGCCGGCTTGCCTTCCGCGGGAAGAGGCTTGACTTCGATTTCAATCGCGCGGGGCGCCAAAATACGCGTTTCGCGCTTGGAAAAGAAATTGCCGCCGTTAAAAAAGCTGTCATTGAAAAATTCATCAAAAACATTGTCCTGCTGCTGGTCCTGCTTGACTGTCGTTTTGATTTTGCCCGGTTGAATCGTATATTTTCCCGGCGCAGTCGGAAAAAGTGCCATCTTTTTAATATCCGCCTTAATGTAGCGGCGTCCGCCGATCGAAACCATTTCGCGCGCAACTTCTTTTTCCTGCGGAAATTCTTCGATCCAAAACCCGCTTAATTCAGGCTCGGATTCAAAACCTTCATAACGCGTGTCATAGCTTGTATACAAAGCGTAATTCAAAAGCGTTTGTTCATTTTGATAAACACTGAATTTCGAAAGCTGCGCTTCCGCGAAAATTCGGCTGTCCGCTCCGGCCGGCGGCTGCGCTTGGGAAGGCTTCACATTTTGGTTCATGGCTCCCGGCGAGGAACCCTGCGGAGCCGGTGCGGCCGTGTTCGCGTATCGTCCACCGGTGTCAATCGCGTCAAATTGCACCGGGTTGGTCTGAAGCGCGGTGCCATTGACATTGACCTCAAGGGGCGGGATGGTATAAGAGCCCGGCTTTTTCGGCGAGACAACATAACTGAATTCCAAACTGGAGGAAGAGACACCATTAATCAAGCTCATGCGCGAAGCGCGGCCGGTATAGTGAATATCCAGGTTCTGAAGCGGCGGAAACTGCGGCGCCTGGACATTCCCGCGGCCGTCCAAGACACGCACCGTCAAAAAGGCATTCTCGCCTACCCCCACTTGAGTGCGGTCAAGCGCGACCACGACCCGGACTTCCGCCGCAAAACAAGACGGAAGAATGAAGACCAGAGACCAGAGGCTGATCCCCAGAGCAAGCATTCCAAGTTTTCGTTTTAAAACTGTATTCATTTTATTTTTGTTTAACTATTTAACCAAGAGCAACTCCCGGGGTTAGGAGCGACTCCTAACCCCGGGAGTTGGGATGGTAAAAGTTCCGGCAACTTTTCATCACCAAAGGCAGGAATTGTAGACAAATCAAAGTAGCGTGTCAAACAACGTAGCCGCTTGCCCCTGAACATCTTGCAAGCGCTGAGCCACCTCGGCTAAACGCCTCGAATTTTGAATGTGCGCACGAAGGTAAAACCCCTCCTGCTCAAAGTGATCGGGGGCACGAATTTCAAGCCCTTTCACGAGCCCTTGAATCTCTGTGGCAGCCCGGCTAAAAGCCTGTTCCTTCTCAGTCAAATCAGGGAAGCG
>JAYSWD010000014.1:0-2835 GCA_043718225.1 Candidatus Omnitrophota bacterium | reverse complement strand
CTGACGCCGCGGGACACACATTGCTCGAGCAGGCCATGAAAAACCTGCATTTGTCCGCGCGCGCTTACTTTAAAATCTTAAAAATTGCGCGCACAATCGCTGATCTTGAAAATAATTTAAATGTGGAAAAAAAACATATCGCTGAGGCTATTCAATATCGCAGCTTGGATCGAGTCTGGTGGCGAAGTTAATGTCTCAACTAAAAAGATAACCCTCTCTTGCTTGCGCCATCAGGCTGAGAGCGCTGCTTTTGCTTGCTTTCCTCTTCTATCTTTTTAACATCGATGATTGTGAAGCTCTGCATAACATTATAAATTTTCTCAGCTTCACCCCATTTTTTTTCAGGTGAACCAAAAATGCTCGTTATCATCATGTCCATCTTCTCATCCCAAAAAAACGAATAGATAACATGAAAGTCATTCTGGGGGTCACGACCATTCACCTCTATCGTCTCTAGACACGTTTTCTTAAAAAGCCCCGAATCTTCGTCGCTACATTCTTTTATAATTCTTTTGGCAGCTTTTTTGAATTTTTGTTTATTATAATTTGCGGCATCATAAGCGGACAGGCCTGATCTCTTTTTCACATCTGCTATTCCCTGAATCCTCATTCCTGTTTCATAATGACCATCTTCGTTTTTTTCTTTTGAAATCACGAACATAAAGCCATTGCTTGTCATTCCTCCGCTGTAATGCCAAGAAATGGGCATAGTTATTTCACCTCCCAGGGGGGATAATTCTTGAGCTTTAAAACCTTCGGGGATCTCTTCCGCAGATAAAAACAAGGTGGGCGAGAAAATAACAGCTGCCATTAAAAATATGGCCGCCATTCCAAAAGATATCTTTTTCATATGCAAAGCTCCTTCTTGCTTTCCCTCTTATTTCTTTTGCTGTCTTATGAATGACTTACTCATTATCGGCTCAGATGAGACTTGCTAAAGGCTGTCTAACGAATTCCAAGAAACTATAACCGTTGCGATAAACTCAGAATAAGCACGTTCTAGGCGCAGCAACTCTTTGTTCGGATATTTAAAATCGCACGCACTATCGCTGACTTGGAAAATGTTTCGAATGTTGAAAAAAAGCATGTTGCCGAAGCTTGGACCGTGCATGGTGGCGCAGTTAACATCTTTGCTCTGGGCTACGCCCAACCGCAATATGAATTCAACACACAGAATGGAAAGTCGGTTGAGTGAAACTTTCAGGAAAAATACAGAGTAAGGTCGTCGTCGGTTGTGCTAAAAGCACAGAGACAAAATGAAACGGAAAGATTTTATTTTACGGCTTGCCGTAAAATAAAGACAGGACCTAGGGCGGGCCCGGAGTTTTATTTCCCGCGGCGGATCGACCCCAGAGGGATTTTTGATCACATGCCGCGCGCCGGCCCCAAGGTTGTCTTTTAGTTGTTGTTCCAAAGGAACATTCACTCTATTCGAACCATACACGCTTTAAATAAAAAAATCAAATCTGGATAGAAAATATTTTGAAAAATATTTAACGGGAAGTCATTGAAATCTAAAAATTCTATGTAACTGTCGTTTTAGATTTTCTGGTGGGCCACAATCCATTGCGCGAAATAATGCCGGAAAATCCGTTTGCTTTCCAGGTGTTTGATCATCGCCAGCCGTCCCGTCTCTGACTGCCGCGCGATTTTGCCTTGAACCACGGCGCGGTAGTCCTGAGCCGCCACTTCCCAGTCATGGAGCGTTTGTTTGAGCCGTTCATACTGCACATGAATTAAATCCTGAATGTGGACGCGTTCCGGTTCGCTCTTTTTTTGAAAGACAATTCTTTCGAGCCTTTGCTTTTCAGCATTGATACGGGCCGCGTAAATACGAAACTTTGAAACACGGATTAAATCGCGGGCCAATCCCACTTGTGACAAAAGATTGATCGCCCATTTGCTGGGGTCCCAGTCATACCAGCGCACGCCATTTCGGTAATCTCCGGGAAAGCGGTGATGATAATTGTGATAGCCTTCGCCGTTGGTTAGCACAGCGGCGAACCAATTGTCTTTGGCGGTCGAATCGATGTCATAAGTCGCTTTGCCGAAAGTATGCGCGAAAGAATTAATGCACCAGGTAATGTGATAAACCACGGTGACGCGCGCGCAAAAAGCAATTAAAAATGCCCCCAGCGCATGGCCAGTCAAGGAGCCGATGATCACCGGCAGGAGAATCCCAGAAGCAACCGCCCAAAGCGCGTAATGTTGGTGCTGACTTCTAATCATGCGGCTTTTTTGCAGGTCCTGGACATTGTCAAATTCATCCGCATGCTGCCAGAAGGCCATCCAGCCAAAATGCGCGTAGAAAAAGCCCTTTTTGATGTTGTAAGGGTCAAGATCGGTATCAACATAACGGTGATGCTTGCGGTGCTGGGAAGCCCAAATCAAGGCCGACTGCTCGAAACTCGCGGCGCCGAAGAAAAGCGTGAGAAAACGAATAATGGGCGAAGCCTTAAATGAAACATGCGAAAACAGGCGGTGGTAACCGACTGTAATACTGAAAATCGTCGCAAACACATAAAAAATAAACAGGAGAATTTCGGGCAGCGCGATTCCGAAATAGTACAAATAAAAACCAGCGCCGAACACACCGAAGAAAGTTGTGCTGATAAAAAAAAGCAGGTTTCCCCACATAATCTTGGGGACCGGTTTTTGCGGCGTTTTTAACGCGTTTGTTTCCATACTTCAATTATAGCTTGTAAAACAAGATCCGTACATAACGGCGCAATGAAATGTCATAAGCTAATGAAATGTCCCCTGATATTAGCACGTGAATTGTCCCCTTCAGCATTCGGGCATGGTGGAATGCGTTATTTAGACCCTCGGAGGATC
>JAYSWD010000130.1:0-12501 GCA_043718225.1 Candidatus Omnitrophota bacterium | reverse complement strand
CTTGGGGCGCGCGCCAGGCTATCTTGGATCAAGTGTTAGTCGAGCAAGTTTTAAACCACGCAAAACACGCAGAACAAACCGTCACACGCGCGCAGGTTCCGGAAACCCTCACCGACCTTTTAAACGGCAATCATGATCTTCAAAGCCTTCAGAATGTTTTTCTGGACCGCGGATATTTGACACCGGCCGAATTAGCGCAGATTGAGGCCGACCGTCCGGAAGGTTTTTCAATTTTTGTCCGTAAGATTTGGTATGCCTTGAACAGCGGAACCGCCGGCCAGAACGGACGAGGTCTTGCGCCGGGAATTGCGCGCATCCTGACAGTGAATTTAGGCGCAACCAAACTCGAATGGGTGGGCGTGATAAATGGTGCAGAAGCTCAGGCCGCCGAAAGCCAGCGCGCAGTCATCGGAAGCCCTGATGTTCAAGTTCATGTGGCGGAAAGTTTAGCCGAAGCATTGATTCCCCGTACGTCCGGAGCTCAAACAAGGGCGGATGTCATGGCGAATTTAAGTTTATTATCGGCCTCCACTCGTCAATCGGATGGCACTTCGATTATTTCTCTCGAATCCGCCCGCGAATTCGCGCGAACGGATGGGTTGATTCGCCCGATGGCGCTTAACTTCGCGCGTACTGTTTTAATGACGCTTGCCGGACTTCAAGGCGACAGCCAGTTTTTAAGGGTAACTGATCAGGGTCTTGAAATTAATTTTTTTGATCGTGAATGGTTTGGCAAACAGGTGCCGGATTCAATTTCGGGAGCCGTACAATGGCTTTATGGCCAGCTGGGGGCGGTGGGTTTTCTTGAAAATAGTTCTGCGGCGCCCGTTACTTCAGATCCTTCCGCGCGCGAGGCTGACATCAATACGGCGATGGTTAAATTTTTAACGACAGCCGCGAAAACTTTTCCTAAGTGGTTTGCTTATGATCCCGCCGCCGTAAAATTTACGCTGAAGCCCGAGGTCTTGCTCGACAATCCGTACTTAATTGGTTTCCTGCCCGAGCAAGGGATTGAGGCATTGCATGCATTTTCGGGACGAATGCAAATCTGGGCGCACTTGGAACCTCCGGTTTTGCGGTTGGCGACACAGCAAAATAATCCGTCGGAACAAATCCTCATTAAAATGGCCGCGTTGACGGTGCATATGCTGCACATTCAAAAAATGGATCCCTCAAAATGGCATGTGGTTTATGTTCCGGACAGGCTGCTTTATTGGATCAAATATTTTGAAGACAGGCCGTCACAAATCGAGCGTGCGCTTGCTACGTCGGTGTATGCGCCGACGCGCGAGGACCTCGAACGCGATCACGCGGCCGTGCTCGGTGGAGGATGGACGGAAACATTCGGGCCTTTTTACCGGACAATTCTTTCCAGAGCGCGCGAAATTCTAGGAACGGATTGGGAAAATCAATTGCTTGAAATTTTAAGTCCCGGGCGTGATTCCGCGACAGGGCGCACCGTTTCAGCCAGAAACCTGGATGAAATGATCGCGGCTTTGCGGGCCGCACGGCTGCTCAATCAAGATGAGATTTTTGAAACGCATTCCGCCCGCGCACAATTAGCCGTGAATATTGACCTTGCCGTTAAAAATCTTACTAAGCCGGGCATTGTTACATCCGCAGGCACGGGCGTTTTTGATTTTAAAATCGGAGGCTTGACCGTATCGACGCATGCCGTTAACACAGATAATATCGGCCCCGAACAGAACAGTATGCTTACGGCATTAAGAAAAAAAGCCGGAACCGCGAATAATCTTGTGTTTACAGCCGAGGGCGGAAAAAATAGCTCACTGCTTCGCGCTGATAACGTTCCCAATGTGGTGGATTTGTTTGAATTGCTCGCGCTTGACACCGAAGACATTAATTTACCGAATAATCCTTTTTTTGCTTACATCATCAGCCGTGAGCTTGCGCCTAAATGGTTTTTAAACTGGTACCGTTTGAGAATGCAGCGCGCGCGCTGGGCAAGAGCTGCGGCGCAAAGGGCTAATTTCCTCGGAATGCCTTTTCTTCCTCGCGGCGAAGGCCATTGGCTTGCCGTCGCGAACCACGCGCTTGCCAATCACGGGATTGATCCGCGCGCGCCGTTTACGTTGAAATTAACGGACGGTAGTTTTGTGCAGGCCGCGCTGCCCGCGCTGGCTTTTGAAAAAGCGCGCGCCCGTGGGCTCGGCATTGATGACTTTGATTTTTTCCGCGCGCTTGAAATTTATCAAGTGCTGAGCCAGCATCCCAAAACGCCGGCGAGCGGCGCGGTTGATTTGGTGGGCGATATTCGCATCATGCGCTGGATGCCGTTTGTGGCGGAAAATTATCCTTTGATTACAAAGTTTATGGCGGCGGACGGCCGGACTTATACTGCGTCCGAATCCGATAGTTTGCGCGGCCGTTCCGAACCTGCCTACGCGAATTTAGCGCGCGATACAGCGACCAATGCGGTATTGGCTCTGCGCACAAAAATCGACGCAGTGATTCCTTTTTTGAGTTCAGTCGCGGATGCCGCGACGCCGTTTACGCAGCATTTGAGCACGCGCAATACAACCGAGCGTATTTTGGCCAATATTCGCTGGCATTATCCGGGCCGCGACCCGCTTGATGTTTTGCGCGAAGCACTCGGATTTTTTGATGAAAAAACCGGACGGAGTTTCGGCTTCAACACACATCCCCGGGAAATCGCAAACTTTTTTTGGCTGCGCGGACTTCTCGATCAGGAAACAGCGCGGAATTATTTCCCTGAAAATCCGAAGGATCCTTTTTGGGGCGTTGTGAATGTTTTAAGCGCGCTTGTAAGACAGGATGATCTTGAAAAAAACCCGGGCGCGGGAACACCGTGGGAAAGCCACACTGTCAATGCGGGGCCTGTGGCGGTTCAAGTTGTCGGGCCTTATGACGGCGCGCAAATGCGGGAGATTCTTGGCGCAGCGCCGGCGAGACAGGCCGTATTTTTCGAAGAAGGACTTCCTCGGAGACTTTTTCCAGGTGATGAAGCGCGCGCTCTCGAAGCACGCGGTACAGACCTTCAAGATTTGCGTTTTCTGCCCGTCGATTCCAGACACGTGACCGGAGATGATGTTGATAAAATGATGGCGGCTGAAAACGCCGAACGGTTTTCGGCGGGATTAGCGAGAGCCGTGGTGGACGGCATTGCCGAAATTATTGCGGGCCGGATTACGGGCGCAAATCCTGCTTTTCAATTTACACCCGACGGGGAAGTAGTGTTGAATCTTTCCGCCGCAGAGACTAGCCGGTTCGGCCGCGCGTCCGGCTTGATTGCAACGGTTGCAGGTCTCACAGGTTTCGAAGTTGAGCGAGCTTCCGGCGAAGGCGCCCGCCTGACACTTAGTCCTTCCGCGCTTGGAATGTTAAAAGGCAATCCCGCGCTTTCACAGTTGGCCGACAAGTTTGATTATTATTTCAGAAACCGGAACCAGCGCGCTTTAGCGCTTCCCCCGATTTTGCGGGCTTATTATGAAATGGCGCGCGCGCAGGGAGAAAAATTTCCGACAGACTTTTACCGCGAAACGGAAATTGCACTTCGCTTGATAAACACAGCCCCCGGACAGCAAATCTCAGTTGCACCCGGAAAACAAGTGAAGATTAACGGTGTTTCTTATAATTCCTTCAGAGAAGACACAGACCACTTTTCTTTAATGAACCCCGAAAATGGTCATGCTTTTTCGCCGGAACGCGGCTCCAACAGAATTGTAGTGGGTGACGGAGACAATGCGACGGTTTTCCGTTTCGAGGTGGAAACGAAGAAAAATAAAGACACAGCCGAAACCAAACCGACGGGCCGGATCATTTTGCGCGAAGAAAGATTATTATTTACGGACGCACGCCGCGCCGAACGCGTGGCCTGGCTTTTGGCGCATTACCGCGAGCTGCGCTTATTGTTAAATCTGGACCGTCATCGTCCGCGCGGGTTCTATACCGCCGTAGCCGAATTTATTTTTTCAAAGCGCTGGGGATTTAGTTATCTCTACACGCTTGAGTCGGACCTTGGCTTTAAGATAAAACACAAATTCGCGGCCTTTTTGGGTTTGACGCTTCCGCTTTGGCCGAAAGTCATCGGCGAGGCGCTTGTGAATCTGATGAAAACGGCTTGGCGGGTGCCGTATGCCGGAAAAGTATTGCTCGGCCCGCTTGTCATTCTGGTTGCCGCGCCGTTATGGCTAGCAGTGCGGACTTTTGGTTTGATCTTCATTGATACGCCGCTGACAGTGCTTGCATTTTTAACCGGACTGCCTCTTTCACATGCGACAGCGCGCGGTTATTTTACGCAATTTCTTTCTGAAGGAGTGGTGCGCAGGGCCGGTTATCGTACGCCTGATGTAAACGAAGAAACGCGCGATGCCTCACTGGGTTATCTCGTGGATGAAATTGAAAAAGGCACAAGCGATGAGGATATTGAGAATCAACTTAGATTTCTTGAGGTGTTGAGCGCGCGTGACGACCGGTTTACTTCGAGCAACGCGGACATTGCCCGGCGTCTTTTTTCATGGCGGGCGCATTGGAAAAATCCTACGGCGATTCTTTATAAACGCGAACAGCTTCGTGACGCTTTGACCGCGGTGCTGCGTCCGCTTGTTTTTCCGGATGAAAAGTCACGTTCGTCCGCCGCAGCTGAAGCTGTCGCTCTCCGATTTTCAAGCGAAGGCTTAACCATGCGTACAGCTCATACAGTCGGAGATCACGAAGGCGATCGCCGTAACGGAACCAGTGAAATTGCGGGGCCGGACGGAACTATTCAAGTGGGCCGCGAAACTCCCGGGCCGGCCAATGTCGTTCTCGGTTTTAATCCGTATGCTCCCGAACAAGCGCGCGGCCAAATTCGCATGGAATTGGAAGGGGCATTGCAAAAACCTAAGACGCGCGTTTACCTGAGTGAAGGCGCTTTGCAATATGCAAAATGGACGGAAGAGGATTTGCTGCGGCTGGCCGGAGGGGATAAAGAAAAGCTCAAAGATCTTCGCAAGCGTTTTGAAGAAACACTTCAGCTTACGTTTGGTTATGATGCGTTGGTCGCGAGCGCAAAAAAAGCAGCGCCGGAAGACAAACCCGCGTTTGAAAAAGCGGCCGAAGATTACAGGCAGTATCAAGAAAAACACATGCTTTATCCTTCGTTGTCCGGGATAGAGAAAGCACGGTTAGCCCGCAAGAACGCGTGGGTTGCCGCGGCCTTCTCAGCCGCTGAATTACTGGCAAATTGGACTGTGGCGCGCACCTGGGCGATCACTGCGCTGATTGCGGGCGTAACACTTTTTATCTTCGGCCCGCCGGTTCTTTTGGGACTTTCGATTTTATTTTTTGCCGCTGCGGTTGCCGTCTTTTCTCTGGCGTTATTTTTTCCTCGAATCCCTGTTTTTATCGTCGATAAATTAATTGTTTGGCCGCTGTCTTGGCTAGCCTGGCCGGGCCGCCACTTTGTCCGTGATTTTGCGCATGATTTTGTCCAGCTTCTTTTAAACACCGACCAGAAAAATCCCGATAAAAAAAGCGGTTTGCTTGACCAGCGGCCTTATCGCGACGCCGTTATAAATTCGCGGTTTTACGCCGAGCTTTATGCTGAAAACGAATACCGTAAAAAAGGCTTGATGAGTCTCGACGCGGCTTCGCTTTTGCCGGCCGCGCTGCGCATTGCTGAAGCCAAAGAAAACCGCGGAGATATCGCGCGCATGGCCGCGGTCGTGGATGCCGCCAGTTATGTCGTGGATTATTACGCGAAGACTCTTCCGGGTGATGCCCAAATCACTCACATTGTTGAAGAAAGATTGGCGCCGTTGATTGCGTGGTTTCTTGAACATCCCTCCGTCGCAAAAGAAGTGCTGGCCCGCGGTTTAGAATTTAATTTGCCGCCGGCTGTTGAGCTCGCGCGGCGCCGGACATTCGACCCGAGTCAGATCAGTCTGGCACGGTTGGCTTTACGTTTAGCTAAAAAAGGTGAATCGCTTCCGCCGGCATTAGCGGCGCTGATTAAACTCACACCTTGGGAAGCTTTTCTTTTCGACTCTCCGATTGCCGGCAGTGTGACGCGTCCGGGACTTGATGTTGATTTAAGCATGGCCGGAGTTTATGCCTGGGCTATAACGAAACATCTTGAAGGCAGAATCGCCGACAAGCGGCCAAACCAGGATCCGGCCAAAATCGAAGCCGAAGCCAAGCGTCAAATGTATGATTTAATCGATTCTTCCTACAATCTCGAAAGAATGTTTAAACGGTTTATCGGCGAAGGCTGGCTGCCGGAAAAAGATTCTTATAACATTAAATTTTGGCTGAAAGACAATCAGAAAGCAGCTTGGGCCATTGTATACCGGCTTTGGAGCTGGGCGCAGCCGGAAGCCGATAAGTCAGCGGATGCGTTACCGTCCTATATAACAGTCAAATCAGCAAAACTGACCCGCAAGACTGACGGGGGCCGCAAAGACGAAATTGTGGCTGAGGCGACTTATTATTTAATTACTCCCGGACGGGAAAAAGAAGCAGCCGTTGAGCTTGCGCGCAGGGGAATTAAGCCGGACATTGCGCAGCAGGGAGCTGAATTTCAACAAGCTTTTTTAGATGTTCAAAACTTGGGTGAATTAAATCACGTCCTGAATGCGCCGGCTTTTAACGGGACCGCTTGGGCAAGTGCGGATGAATTCACGGCGTTTGAAACAGCATGGTCGGATCCGGAACATGGATATATTGCGCGCCGAAATTTTAGAGATCCGATTTTAAGAAGAATTGCCACGGGTACCATCGGACTTTTAAGCCGCCTGCCGTATTCACCGGTTTTGCGAGACGGTAAAATTCGTATTCCTGTCGGCCAGCTGGCCGCTGCTCCCGCAGATGACGCGCAAAGCGGGCGGTATTTGAGATTATTGCGAGACGGACTGGCGCAAGTTTTAGCACGGCAGGCGGGAACCCCGGCGCTTCAGCCGTTTGCCGGTTCGGAACTCAACCCACTCCAAAATCCCAGTTCTTTTTTTGAATATCTCGCAAAAGTATTTCCGCAAGGCGCTTTTGTTTACAGCGCGACGGAAGGTGCTCTTGAAATCGATCCTAATATTATTTTTGACGCGGATGCATTGCGCGGTGATCCGGTCATTGCTCAAGCGGGCAATTTTTGGCATGCCTGGGTTGAAAAAAATTTAAGCGGCGCTCGCCAGCTCCCTCAGCCGCTTCTAGCCTTCCATGACCGCGCGCGCGATTCCGCAAAACATTATCAAATGGAAGAATTTCACGGCGCGATGTTTGCCCGTTTGCTTTCGGACTCGATCTATAAAGGCAAATTTGAATCCTCGGAATCAGGCCCAGCAAAACTAATCGTTGTGGGCAACCAACGTCCTTTCGGTTATGCCGCGTGGATGACTGCGAATCCCAAGCAATTAGAACGCTTTGAAGCCGACCGGAATGATTTCGTTCCAAACGGAATGTATGTGAAAAAGGATCTTGCGCCCGCCACGCTTACGCGAACAGGCCGGCTTGCTGTTGCAGAACCCCAGGTCAGTCGCTCCGAAGCGCGGACAAATGCGCAGCGAGCGGCTGCTTTACGCCGGGCATTTGAAAAAATAATTGCAAGCGGCCAGCCGGTCCGGCTTTATGTTGATATGGACGGCAATCTTAATGAAACATTGGGCCCGGTATCCGGTAAAGTTTTCCAGGCACTCAACCGGTTGTTGGCAATCAATTCAAAACGTCCCGGCCTCATTGGAATTAATATTATTTCGGCTGCTTCTTATCCGCGTGTTCAAAATACCATGTTCCCTAAGCGCGGCGGTATTAAACCAAAGCTTCGTGCCGGATACAAAGTGGCTGCGGAAGGCGGCGGAGTTGAGATGACCATGGGTGCAGATGGTCGTATTCTCCACTCCGTTTTAAGGGAAATTAAACCTGTCCATATGCAGAGAATCAGAAACGCCATTAAAAAAATCTTCGGAGACGATGTTCTTAGAAGCAGGCAGCCGGATTTTGATAAACACTTTAATTCTACCCCGGGCGCGACCGCACTTGGATTTCGGTTTACAGATGCGGACTCGAATGTTGACGAGCCTTTGAAGGCGGCTGTTATTAAAAAAATGGGCGCCTTGCGAAGAGAGTATGCGGCACTTTTCAGACAGAAAAAACTTCCCCGCATGCCGGCCATTTCAATTTCAAGCAAGGCCATGGATACCACTTTTGTACAAAAGGAAGATTTTGTTCGGGACGATCTTCAACGCCAAGGTTTGAAATTAAGCAGGGCAATTGCTTCCGGAGATATGGTTTCCCAAAATGGCGGTGACCGCGGAATGTTTAATGTTGTGATACGTGGTGGCGGCACGGGGATGTATTCCGGTTCCCGAAAAGCGAAGAACCTTCCTCGAAGCCGCCGGTTCTTTTTTAATCCGACAGAGGGCGCAGCTGGAACCGCAGAAGCGTTTGAACTTCTTGCGGATGTTTTGGAAAAACAGCATCGCTCTGAAATGCGATCCGGCCCCTCGCGATTGCAAAGGCTTTCTTACAGTCTTGGCACGGAAGAACTTCCTAAGTTGAGCCAACTTTCAGCGGGCAAGCTCAAAGGCAAAACTGTTTTGATTCGCATCGGCGCGGATGTTCCGTTAGATGAAAAAACCGGTCATATTACCAACAACAAACGTGTGCGTGCCGCATTGGATACGATTATGGATGCGATCGACAAAGGCGCAACAGTTGTTACTCTCAATCATATCGGGCGTCCGGACGGAAGAACGGTCGAAAAACTTTCAAACCGCGTGGTCGCCGACGAGCTGCAAAAACTTCTTGATCAAGCTTATAACGAAAGAAAAGCGCGCCGGTCCGTTTTGAGTCCCGGCACATGGTTTGCACGCGCGAAAAGTCCCGCGGTTAATTTTATGGCGGGCAGCATCAACGGCAACGGTGTGGTCCAGGACAAAGCGGTCGTTGTTTCCGGCGCGGTCAATGTGCTTGAAAATACACGTTTCGGCCCCGATGAAACAAATGCCGGTTATTACTCTAAACAGCTTGCCGCACTCGGCGATATTTATGTCAACGACGCGCCGAGCGTTTCTCACCGTAATCAGGCCACGATGACGGGCATCATTCAATATATTTCTAAAGGCGCTTATATCGGATTGGCGATGGAAAAAGAAACGGACGCGCTTGCGCAGGTTGAACCGGATTTAGTGATTTCGGGCGGCGCAAAAGTTTCCGACAAAGCCAAAGTGTTGAAACAAATTGTGGCGCGGCTGCCGAAGGGTGGAAAACTTCTTATCGGCGGCGCCATGGCGTATACCTTTATGGCGGCGCTTGGGAAAAAGACAGGTAAGTCGCTCGTCGAACCCGGCCAAGAACAAGTGGTCAAAGATATTATTGCTGCGGCTAATAAAAAAGGCGTTGAGGTCGTGCTTCCGGTTGATCATTTGGCAGTGAATGATTTTATGAATCCCACAGAGACTAGAATTGTTAAGCCAGGGGAAGAAATACCGGACGGTTGGAGCGGTGTTGGTATCGGGCCGGAAACGATTAAGCGCAACCGGGAATTAATTTTAAAATCTAAAAATATTTTTTGGAACGGGCCGATGGGGGTTTTCGAAAGATTCGAAAATGACGGCTCACTCGATATGGCGGCGGCGCTTGCAGAAGCGACAAAAAAAGGCGTAAAAACATTTGTCGGCGGCGGCGAAACTGCAACCGTTGCTGAACTTTACGAATCGAAACAGAATTCTCAAAATCAATTTACTTATGTTTTTCTCGGCGGCGGCGCTACATTGGAATATCTGGAAGGCACGCCTTGGCCCGCTACGAACGCAATCAAGAACTGGTGGTCGGGAAAAATCAAGCGCGATGCCAAGCAAAAAGCGGCCGCCCGTAAAAAACGTTTCACCATTCCGGTCCCGGATAAACCGGTGATGTGGGGTATTAACGGTCCGGGACCGACGGGGAGTGAGGCTTTAAAAGCTAATTTTATTGATGACGAGTTTGTTTTGGATCTTTACAGCGGTGTTCTCGGCGCGAGGGAGGAAAAGGCGGTTTTACGTTTGATTAACGGCGTCGGAGATTTGGACGGAACGCTGGACGGCGTAAGACGATTCACGGCCCGTCTTCGAAACAACTCGGTTCACGGCAGATTTGTTGCTAATGGCAAAGATGTCGCAATTACTGAGGGCGTGGATGATACCAAGGAAGAATTTCCGGGAACATTTTGGATCCGGATCAACGACAGTCAAAAGATTTATCTTTTAAACGAGCGTGGCGACGTGGCGCTCATTCCCTGGGGCAGATTCGGCGTGGATATTGTGGTCGAAGCGAGTGCTAATGCGAAAAATACCGAAAAAGCAATCGGGCATCTAAGCCGGAACGCGGCTGATTCGGCTTACCCCGGGCTTTTTGATAAAAAGAAGCGCAAAGGTGATGACGGTGCGAAGCGCGTAATCATTTCAACGGGTTTCAGCGGAGAAACAACGGATGCTCCGATGATGATGATTGGTGTCAATGAAAAGTTGCTTGTTGCTAAAGCCAATCATAAGATTTCTTCGAACGCGAGTTGCACCACGAATTGTATCGGCCCTATGATCAAAGCAGTTGATTCCAAATGGGGCGTTATCCGCGCGACTCTCTCGACCGTGCATTCTGATACCAACGACCAGAATGTTGTTGATGGTATGCACGAAGATCTTCAGCGTGCCAGAAATGCGGGGGAAAGCATTGTTCCAAACACGACCGGCGCGGCGGTGAATCTGACGGAAATCTTCACGGGCCTTAGGGGGAAGTTTGACGGCTCATCGGTGCGTGTTCCCACAGTAAACGTTTCGTTGAGTGAAGTAACGATGTTGATCAGTGGTAATGTGACGGCCGAAGAAATAAACGCTGAACTGAAGAATGCCGCGCGAACTTATCTTTATGGAATTTTAGACTACAAGGACGGTGATCTTGCGACGCGTGATATCGTCAACAACCCGGCCTCGGTAGTGATTCAAGGAAACAAGACGAAAGTCATTCAAAATGCGGACGGCACAACGCTCGTGAAGCTGCTGGGCTGGTATGAAAATGAACGGGCTTTTTCGACACGCCTTGTCGACCAAGTTCTGTATGCCGGATGGGTTGAAGAGCAAATTGAAAAAGGAAAAATTAAAATTCCGAAAGGCATGCTTCCGCAAATAAAACCCGCAAAAGCTAAAAAGAAAAAATCCGGGACCGCTAAGCCGGCCGGCGCATTGCCGGTACTTGGCGCGGAACTGAAAAGACCCCAGCCCTCAAAATCCGTGCGCGTGGCCGTGAATGGCGCTTACAATCTTGAAACTCGCGCGATACTCCGGCAAATCATCAAAGGCAAAGCCAGCGTTGATTTAGTAGCTATCAGCGGTGTTGATAATTTAAATGCCAAGGGTTTGGCCGCGGCCCAAGCATTCGCCCATTTTATTCGTCACGATTCGACGTCCGCTCGCCATCGCTTGTGGGGGGAAACTTTTGAAGAAGCCGAGTCGCGCGTTAAAGCCGAAGAAGGCGGTTATGAGAGCGGCCAATTTGTTGCCGGCGGGAAAGGTTTCTTTTTTCTTAACATCGACGGCCGCAGGATTCTCTTAACTGATAAAGATCCTGAATCACGAATTTCCGGTTGGACCCGTGCGAATGTTGAAACTGTTTTTGAAATCGGAGAGGCAAAGAAAAACGAGCTTGAGAATTATTTAAGGGCCGGTGTGAAGCATGTTTATTTGGTTCCGCCCTCCGACTATCGCGGCTCGGATCTTAAAACGTTTCAGTTCGGCGTAAACCAAAGCGAATTAAGTTCTGAGGACAAAGTTATTTCTATCGGAGATGTTGTGACGAATGCCGTTGCTCCCGCCGCAAAATTACTGAGTGAACAATTAGGGGCACACGGCATCATGGTCGGCGCTGCGTTGAAGATTGATGCGACCGCTAGTTTGGTGGAATACAAAAAAGCCACGGCCAAAACCAATATTATTCCGCTTGAAACGAATGCGGTTCAGGCGCTGCCCGGCATGATGGATGGTGTTCAGTTTAGCGGAAGCACTTCAATGGTTCCGGTCAGCAATGCTTCCATGATATTCCTGCATGTAGAACTTCCGCCCAATGCTAGCGTAACCCCAGATCAGGTGAACCGGCTTTTTGAAGCCGCATCCAAAACAACTTTAAAAGGTGTGCTCGGTTATGTCGGAGATCGAGCGCTTGTTTTAGCTGATTTTGTGGATCGGACGGAATCTGGAATTTTTGATCCCACGCAGACGCAAGTCGTTGACGGCCGTCTTGTTTCAATTGCGCTTTGGGTAGACAACGCCGAAGCCCTTGCTCGCGGCGCAATCGACATGGCGCTTTACGCTAAAGCCGCGGAAGAAAACCCCGCTGCTGGAATAACTGCAATTACTAAGCAAAGGCCGACTTCAGCTGAAAGACCTGCGCGATGGAAGCCGGAAATTCCAAAAGCGACGCGCGATTATTATTTAGGTTTAAGCAACGGAAAGAGAGCGGGATTGCATCGGGTCATGGCGGGGACAGGGCATATCCGTGTGGTGGCCGCGGACCAGG
>JAYSWD010000129.1:0-38491 GCA_043718225.1 Candidatus Omnitrophota bacterium | reverse complement strand
GGCGTGACCACGTATAAATCAACCATTTGCTCGGGTCCCAATGATGCGCGCGAATCCCGTTACGATAATCATTCGGAAATTTATGATGAAAGCTGTGATAGCCTTCGCCGTTCGTTAATACCCCTCCGAGCCAATGGTCGCTCGCGGAAGCGTCTTTATCAAAATCTTTATCGCCGATCATATGCGCGTATGAGTTGATTAAAAAAGCGGAATTCATCACAAGAAACATCCGCAGACAAACCGACATTAAAAACGCTCCGAGCAAATGGCCTGTCAGCTCGCCGATCGCGAGCGGCAAAAGGAATCCGGCGACAAGCGACCAGACGTCGTAATATTTATGCTGGTTCATCACCATTTTATCCTGCAATAAATCTTTTACGTTGTCATGGTTGACGGAATGCTTCCAAAATAAAATCCAGCCGACATGGCAATACCAGAAACCTCTTTTCGAATTATGCGGATCTTTGTCGGTATCGGTGAATTGATGATGCTGGCGATGCTGAGAAGCCCACTTCAGCGCGGATTCTTCATAAGTCGCAGCGCCGAAAAAAAGTAGAAGAAAACGAATGATATTATTTGTCTTATAAGTCACATGCGAAAAAAGCCGGTGATAGCCCACAGTAATGGAAAAGCTCGTCGCGAAAAAATAGAACACGAAAAGCAGAATTTCAGACAGTGCCAGGCCCCGGTGATAAATATAAACCGGAGTTCCGATAACGCCGAAGCCAATCAGTACCGCGAAAAGGATTACTCCCGCCCATTTTGTGACTCTTTTTGGAGGGCCGTATTCGCCCATAATCGTTCCCCCTAAATAACCTTTAAACTAAATGACCTTTAAACCCTTTTCTTAAGAAATAAGCATACAATGAAGGCTGTCTGGAGGCCCGCTCGCTCTTACTTGCCCGCCCAGTCTATTACATTTAACAAGGAATTTGTGGCAAAAATTAAGTCAACTCAGGGAACTTATCCTGTCCCGGAAATTCAAAAACGGTGGGTCGGGGTTGTCTTTTTCGTGATCATTCACATGATCGGTTTGATCGGCACGCCTTGGTACATGATCCGTTACGGCGTTACCGGCAAAGAATGGGCGCTTTTTCTGACCTGGTTTATTTGCACCAGCATGGCTATCACGGTTGGTTATCACCGCCTCTTTGCCCACGTGACTTACAAAACTCAAAGCTGGATTCGCTTCCTTTTGCTTTTTTTCGGCGCCGCCACACTTGAACAATCGGCGTTAAAATGGGCTTCTCAGCATCGCCAGCACCATCAGTTCACCGATACCGATCAAGACCCTTACAATATTAACCGCGGATTTTTTTACGCGCATGTAGGCTGGATTCTTTTTTATAAGCACCGCGTCAATTATGAAAATGTCCCCGACTTGCAGCAGTCAAAACTTGTTATGAGCCAGCATCATCTCTACTCCCTTTGGTCGGTGGGGGCCGGCATTGTGATTCCGATGCTGATTGGTTTTTGGATTGGCCATCCGCTGGGAGCATTTATTATGGCGGTCAATTTAAGGCTGATCCTGGTACTGCACTCGGCTTTCTTTATTAATTCCTACGCGCATACCTTTGGCATTCAAACATTTGACGACCGTATTTCCGCGCAGGATCATTGGCTGGGCGCAATCTTGACAAACGGCGAAGGCTATCACAATTTTCATCATAAATTTCCGAATGATTACCGCAACGGCATTCGCTGGTATCATTGGGATCCGAGCAAGTGGCTGATTTCTTTTCTAATCAAAACCGGCCTGGCTTGGGATATTAAGCGTACGCCTGAATCCCTTATCCAGGCCGCCCGTGCTATGCAGAAATCAGCTCTAAACTAAGCGCTAACGTCGTGTGCAAGTTTTTGTCATTGCGAGCGAAGCGAAGCAATCTGTTTTACCAAGAGATTGCTTCGTCGCTTTGCTCCTCGCAATGACAGCATTGCAATTATTAAACATAGAATTGCGCGGCTCGAGTCTTTCGAGAGCCGTAAAAATATACCCGAAAAGAAAAAACCCCGGTAAAAACCGGGGCTTTTTTTATCTGCGGTTGAGGCTGAGTTCTACTGCCGGTTGCGTAAAGGCGCAGAGGCCAATAAGAAACAGCGCTCAGAGCAAGAAAGAATCAGCGTCCGCCGTCCTTACGCTTGGAAAAGCAATCCTTGCAATAAACGGGACGATCTCCGGATGGTTTAAAAGGAACTTCGCATTCCTTTTGGCAACCCGAGCAAACCGCTTTAAACATTTCACGCGGGCGTCCGCCGCCGAATCCGCCGCCACCGCCACCACCACCTTGAAAACCCATGCTGCCTCCTTAATTGGCTTTGAACACTTTGAGAACTCTCTGCTTACAAAGAGTGCTGAAAATGACGCTTCAGTATGAACCTATTGTTCCTCAATATCAAGCGTGGGTCTTATATCGGCAGAAAGGCGGAAAGGCTTAAAACGGATTATTCCAAAATGCCGGTTTTGCAGACTTCGGCATATTTTTTGGCGCTTTCGCGGATAGTTCTCTTTTGAGTGACATAATCCATTTGGATCAGCCCGAATCTCGGACCGTAACCATGCGCCCATTCAAAATTATCGAGCAGAGACCAGTAAAGATAACCTGTTACGTTCACGCCTTTTTCGATTGCGCGGTGAATGTCTTTTAAATGCGCCTGCAAAAACTCCCATCTCAAAGTGTCATCCGCGTCGCAAATTCCGTTTTCCGTGATCATGATCGGAAGATTATATTTTTTAAGCTGTAAAAGCAAATCATGCAGGCCTTCGGAGTAAATATCCCAGCCTAAAAAGTTTTTTTTGACCGGATGATGATTTTCCGCACAGACATCTTCGATTAAATTGCGGATGCCCCATTTCTTAAGATGCACCACCTGGCGCGAATAATAATTAATGCCGATAAAATCCATCGCCTTCTGGCTCATGATTTCGTCAAGAATGCGGAAATTAAACCAATAATTTCTGAAACGCGCTGCCCAGCGGTTTTTTAAATCAGAATTGCATGGCAGCATCGCGGAAACATGATGAGAAATGCTGACCGCCGGTTTGGCGAGCGCCAACTCCTGATAAATTTTGTGAATCAGGCGGTAAGCGTCAATATGCGCCGCGACCATATTCTTCTCAACCTTCCAAGCGCTGAAGAAACATTTTTTTTGCGGCGGCCACCAGCCCAAAATATAAGCATGCGAAAGATAAATGGTCGGTTCATTGATCGTGATCCAAAAATGAACATGTTTCGCGAGCGCGCGGATAACCACATCGCAATAACGGTGAAAATACTCAATAACCTTTTTATTTTCCCATCCGCCTAACGTGCTCAGCCAAATAGGATTGGTGAAATGATGCAGCGTTACTATGGGTTCGATGCCGCGGGCGCGTAAAGCCAAAACCACATCCACATAATGCTGCAGTTCTTTTTCGGAAAACTTGCCCTCTTCGGGTTCGATACGCGACCACTCAATGGATAGGCGGTGGGCCTTATGATTCATCGCTTTCGCGAGATCAAAATCTTGTTCGTACAGCTCGTAATGCTTGCACGCGTCAGCCGAGCTTTCTTTGCCTATTTGCTTTTCCCAGGGCCACCAATCTGAGTTGGAGTTATTGCCTTCGACTTGGTAAGCCGCTGCCGCCGCACCCCATATAAAATTTTTTGGAAACTGAACCATTTCTATTCCTACATGTTTGTAATTACCCGCATTCCCGCCCGGATATTTGATTTCGGGCGCAAATTGTATCACTGACTTAAGAATCCATAGAACAAAACTTTGCTCGAGATAATGCCTTTTTTTGCCGAAAATAAGACGATGGTCGAGCTATTCAAAAAAATCAAGAAAACCTATGGTATGGCTGAGCCCGACGAGCGCAAGGCCGTGCTCCATAATTTCGCCTTCCTCTCGGGACTGCAGGCTTTCAGCTACTTCCTGCCGTTGATCATATTACCCTATTTATTCAGGACGATTGGCCCGGCCAAGTTCGGACTGATTTCATTTGCGCAGGCTTTAACCCAATATTTTATGATGCTGACGGATTATGGCTTTAACGTTTCGGCCACAAAAGAAGTTTCCCTCCGCCAAAATGATCCGACGGAAATCAATAAAATTTTCTCGGCGGTCATGACACTTAAAATGGCTTTCGCGCTTTTGAGCCTGCTCGTGATGGGAAGCCTGGTTTATTTTGTTCCGCGCCTCAGAGCCGACGGGCTGGTGTATGTATTCAGCTTCGGCGCTGTGATCGGAAACACTCTTTTTCCGCTTTGGTTTTTTCAGGGTATGGAAAAAATGCGTTACATCTTAAAAGTAAATATCATCGGGGAGTTTCTGAGCGTCGGTCTTATTTTTTGCTTGATCCGTAAACCGGAAGACTACTTAATGGTTCCGCTCATTTACTCTTCCGTGCTTTTGGTCACCGGTATTTTGGGCCAATATGTGGTTTTTAAAAGGCTGGGAAGCCGCTTCACTTTTCCGGAATACGGGTATCTCCGCGAACAGCTGCGCTCAGGCTGGACCGTTTTCACTTCGACTCTTGCCATCAACGCCTACACCACGACACGCATCATTGCGATGGGTTTTTTTACCAACAACACCATCACGGGATTTTACTCGCTTGCGGAAAAACTTGCGGGCCTTTGCCAGACCTTTCCTCTAACTTCATTTTCTCAGGCGCTTTTTCCACGCCTTAGCAAAATTTTTCATAAAAATAAAAAGCGCGCGTTTGAGCTCATGGAACAAATTCAGCATATTACCGTCAATATCTCGATTATTTCCCTGCCGTTGATTTTTGTGCTCGCGTCTTTTTTGATGCGCATTATTTTCGGCGGGGATTATCCGGAGACGGTGGCCGTTTTTAGAATTCTGCTTGTGTCGGTTCTGATTATCAGCTCAAACGCTTTTCGGGTTCAATTTTTGCTGATCAGCGGCCATCCGCACCTCTACTCCAAAATCCATATCACGGCGGCAATCATCGGCCTGCCTTTGGTGCTGGCATCCATTTACTTTTTCTCTTATCTCGGCGCGGCTTTTGCGACTGTCGCGATTGAAGCCGGGATTTTCGCTCTCACTATTTTGACGATTCGAAAACTTTCTTTCCAGTCAAAATAATTTCAAAAACTTCCGATCTGTTTTTCCGCGATGTCGCCTGCGATGGGTAATTTAAACATCTCGCCCTTGTAAGATTTGACCATCAGCAGAATCCACAACACGAGATTTAAAATCGCCACGAAAGGGATCAAAATCCAGCCCAGAAAAGGAATAATCGGAAGAGCCGCCTGAAGCACAAACAGCGCCCCGAATGTGACAATCGACTGCATGGCATGAAAGCGGACAAATTTATTTTCTTTTTCGACCAGAATAAATATGATGCCCGTGACAAACCCCAGTAAATAGCTTAAAAGAGCCGCGACGTTCGGCTGCAATCCGGTGGAAGTTTTTCCTAAATCTTGCATGTTATTCCCCTCTTTCACAGGTTTGAACGATACGTTTAGTTGATAAAATGCGCCCTTCTATAAAAGGCGCTGAATTATACCAGGAATGCCGCGATTATATTGAATTGACCCTTTTCAGTCACTCAACGCTGCCACGGGTTTTCTTCCGCCCCAAAGCATGGATGCTGATCGCGATCAAAGAGAAAGTTTAGAAACGGGTTTCTAAGTCTTTTACTGCTTGCGCTTCGGTGGCGTAGGTGGGAAATAAGTGGCTTACTTTCGCGAGACGCATCATATGCCGCGGCGCTTCTCTGAGATTCACAATCGCAATTTTCTGATGGGTTTTTTTGTATTCCGCCAGAGCTTTGAGAAGCCCCGCAACCGCCGATGAATCCATCGAAAGAACGTCTTCAAAATCCAAAAGGACATGCTTAAACTCATAGCCTTTTTGCTTGCGCGCTCTAGCGTCAAGCTTTTCAATCAAGACCACCGCGAAAGCGTTGAGGTCGCCTTTCATGCGGATGATTCTGATTGTTTTCAGCTCTTCGACTTTTTTAATCCAAGTCGGCAAATGATTTGTATTTTTAGAAAAAATTTCCACTCAAAGTCTCCGTAAACCGGCGGTACATTAAATAGTTCAGTTATATATCGAAACTTTGCGGTGCTTCTTGAATTAATAATACCCGCTCTCTAGCAGGAATGAAAGGACCGGGCATGAACTAATAGGTTTATTTTGAGCGGTCCCGGGAACGGGCTGCGTCTTTTCAGTCAATCTTCCCAAAAACGAGGTAACAGCTCTGAGCAAAAATGAATAATGCGTTTCGTCCGCGCCCTGCGGCTGAAAAAGCAACTGCCCTCTTCTGCATACCTTCATTTCTATTTAATATAAATCGTCTTAAAATTCACGAATTCGCGGATACCGTAAATTCCAAGCTCGCGGCCGTAGCCGGATTGTTCCAGCCCTCCGAAAGGCAAACGTGGGTCGGATTTGACGAGAGCATTCACAAAAGCGGAACCCGCGCGCAATTCTTCGCGCGCGATTCTTTCACCTTTGGCAATGTCGCGCGTAAAAACCGCGGCGCCTAAACCAAAGACGGAATCATTGGCTGCGCTGATGGCTTCTTTCTCATCTTTAACTTTGATCAGCGCCGCAACCGGTCCAAAAACTTCTTCGTCAAAAACCGGCATGCCTTTTTTTACATTTCCCAAAACAGTCGGCGGATAAAAGGCACCTGCGCCGGCGGGTATCACTCCGCCGCAAAGCAATATTGCGCCTTTATAAATACTTGCTTCCACCTGCCGATGAATGCCGTCGCGCAAATCATGCCGCGCCAAAGGCCCAACCATGACATCCGCCTCAAGCGGGTTACCCATCTTTTGTGAATTCATGAAATCAACCAGGCCTTTTGAAAACCGGTCATAAATTTTTTCCGCCACAATAAAACGTTTTGCCGCAATGCAGCTTTGTCCGGCATTGATCAGTCGCGAAGAACCGCAGGCTTGTATCGCGATATCTAAATCTGCGTCTTCCAAAACCAAATACGGATCACTGCCGCCTAATTCTAAAACTACTTTTTTGAGGACACTGCCCGCCGTCGCCGCGACCGCGCGGCCGGCCGGAACACTGCCTGTCAAAGTCACAGCCTTTACGGCAGAATGTTTGATCATCGCTTCAACCGCAGAAGTCGGTGCGTGCACATTAGCAAAAACACCCTCGGGGAAACCGCTGTCTCTGAAAATATTTTCTATTTCCTCAGCGCAGCCCGGCACGTTCGATGCGTGTTTCAAAACCATGACATTTCCGGCGAGCAGCGCCGGCACTGCCGCGCGAAAAACCTGCCAAAAAGGAAAATTCCAGGGCATGACAGCGAGCACGAGCCCAAGCGGTTCAAAAGCCACATAGCTTTTGGAGGCTTCGGTAGCAATTATTTCCGGCGCGAGAAATTTTTCGGCGTTTTCAATGTAATAATCGCAAAGCGCGGCGCATTTCTCGATTTCTTTTTTGCCCTGCGTCACGGGTTTGCCCATTTCTTCCGCCATCAATTTGGCAAAAGCCGCCGATTGTTGACGCATTAACCGCGCTGCGGCTTTAAAAAGTTCCGCGCGCTTTGAAAAAGGATGCCGGTGCCAGGTCTCAAAAGCAATGCCGGCTTTAGTCAATACATGATCTATTTTTGCGGCAGAAAGCTCATCATAATCACATATGACTTTGCCAGTTGTGGGGTTAATCGATTGAATCGCCATCCATCTCCTTTTTTCTTTTTCTGGAAGCGGGCTTTCCCGTCAGCCTGAAATTCACGCCCGTTTCGACCGGAACTTCGACAAGACATAATTCGCCGGACGAAATTGCTTTCTTTAAATCGCGCGCAAGCTCTTCGGGATTTTTCGGCGCGTAACTTTTAATTCCGAAACTACGGGCATACATTTGAAAATCAGGGTTGGTGAGGCGCGTCCCTACCGCGCGCCCGTGCGCCATTTTTTGTTTCCAGCTGATCAGGCCGTAATCGTTATCATTAAATAGCAAAACTGTGAATGCGACTCCGACACGCTTCGCGGTTTCAAGTTCCTGGGAGTTCATCAGAAAACCGCCGTCGCCCATAGCGGCAACGATCCTGCGGCCCGGATTGCAAAGCGCGGCCGCGACGGCGCCCGGTAAAGCAAAGCCCATGCTGGCGAGGCCGTTGGAAATCAAACAGCCATTCGGCGAATTCACGGGAAAATTTCGCGCGATCCAGAGCTTATGGCTGCCGACATCGCTTAACAAAAGGTCTTCATCGCCCATGACTTCACGCAAAATATTTAAGGTTCCGGGAACCGTAAAACGCTGCTTCGGCTTAAGCGCGTACCCGGCGATGTCTTTTATAATGCGGTTGCGGACTGGCGTATACCAATGGTCGAAAATAACAGCTTCTTGCGAAAACATGCAGTTGAGTTCGCGGAAAGTCGCGGCGATGTCCGCGACAATTTCGACTGCGGGCTGATAATGCGCGTAGACTTCGGCCGAAGTAAAATCAATATGCACGATTTTTTTATCGCCTTTGGGATTCCATTTATCGGGTGAGTACTCCGCAATGTCATAACCCACGGTAATCACCAGATCGGCGGCATCAACTGCGTCCATCACAATATCGCGGAATCCAAAACCCAGCGTAAAAAGAGATTGTTCACTCTGATCCGAAACCGAGCCCTGTCCCATAAAAGTATTCACGAACGGAACGTTGAATTTTTCTACAAACTCTGACAGACATTTCCCCATCGGTTTACGCACGGCGCCGTTGCCCGCAAGAATCAGCGGCTTCTTCGCCTGCTTTAATAATTGAATGGTTTCTTTAAGCGCCTGAACGTCCGGGTCGGGACGGCGCACAGTGACCACTTTGATCGGTTTTTCTGCTGAGTTCATACCGGCTACATCCTCAGGCAGTTCAAGATGAGTTGCACCCGGCTTTTCAGTCTCCGCCACTTTAAAAGCTTTACGCACCATTTCAGGCACGGTGTCCGGATGGACAATGGTCGCGCTCCATTTGGTAATCGGCGTGAATAAACTGACAATATCCAAATATTGATGGCTTTCTTTATGGACGCGCCCCATGCCGGCCTGCCCTGTAATTGCCACAACCGGACTTTTATCAAGATTCGCGTCCGCGATTCCGGTTACCAAATTAGTCGCGCCGGGCCCAAGCGTTGCGAGACACACACCCGCTTTTCCCGTGAGACGGCCCCACACATCCGCCATAAAAGCCGCGCCCTGTTCATGGCGGGTCGCAATAAATTTGACGGAAGATTGTTCGAGCGAAAACAAAAGGTCTTCAACCTCTTCGCCGGGAAGTCCGAAAACATATTTCACACCTTCGCTCTCGAGGCATTTCACAAAAAGGTCGGAGACCTTCATAGCCCGTGCTGTTTTTTTCGAATTTTTATTTTTCATATATTTTAATTATGTTAATGCGTATCCACGCCACATTGGGGAAGAAAGCTAAAAGGCATGCGGAAAAACTTTAACGCCGCCGTTTACCATACTTTTTCCCCCGTTTCATCTTTTGCCAGAGATTTGTTTAAAAATGTAAAATCCGCGACAATCGGCAAATGATCCGAAGCGTCGCGTTCAAGCCTCGATCGTTTCAAATGCACAAATTCCGCCTCCAGGCCGCCGCGCATCAAAATATGATCTAGTTGTCGAATCGGCCACTGGCTCAGCCATGTATTTTTTGTGGCACCTTTCTCTCTGTGAAATACCGGCACCTTATAATGCTGCGAGAGCTGGCGGTAAAGCTTTGACTGCGGCGTCATATTAAAATCGCCGCACAGGATGATGTTTTCATCCGCTGCGGTCTTTTTCAGGTGATCATCCGCCGCCAATTTCTCAATTTGCAGGCGCATCTCAGGCGGCCAAACACTCAAATGCGTGTTTAAAACCTGGACTTTATGGCCGTAAAAATCTATTTCCATCCGCAAAATTCCGCGCGGCTCAAGGAATTTGTGGTCATTCAACACGGGCAGAGCCTCCGCTTTGATCAATTTCATCGGATGACAACTGAGAATCGCGTTTCCAAAACACTGTTTTTCCGCGCCATACACCGAATGAAAATGAAAATGCATTTCGAGTTCCTGCGCGATCGCGGCTGCCTGATCACAGTCTTTAATTCTCCGCCCTGCATCCAGTTCTTGCAGCGCGACGATATCGGGATCCAATTTGGCGATAACGCGCGCGATCCTTTCCACTGATAATACTCCGTCCATTCCGGTACAGCTGTGGACGTTATAAGACATCACGCGCAACTTCCTGCGTTCTTTGGAAAACGCCTCCCGCTTGATTCGGCGGTCCCGCTTGGTTTTTCCGAGCACTTTCAACGCGGCCTGTCTCAAGTCGCTCCCGCGGATTAAAATTTTCGGATTTTTTTCAATCTGGGCATCCGGCGGAAGCAGGATAAAAGCCTGTGTTTCGTGAGGGCCGATACCCGCGTGAGCGCCGCTTTCGCTTGAAAATGAAATGCCGGGTGTACCGTAACACCAGCCGAAAAGCACCAAATCGCCGCGGTTTTCCAGTTTGAAAAAAGATTCTAAGTCCTTCGCGACCGCTTCCCTGTAAGGGTGGTCGGGCCCCAAAAGCTTCGTTGAGTCGGCGGGCAAATGCAAAGTTTCCTTTTGCGTTTGATATTCGATTTTCCCGTTTTCGAGCGGAATAGCGACCACCGGCAAGAATTTATTTTTTTTCAAAAGCTTTTCTGAAAATAGCCTTTTTTCCTTATCGTTAATTTTTTTAGGAAAGTAAATATGGCAGATCGGCCCTAAAGTGGTCACGATCGGCCGCGTCAAATCCTCGTCCTCGTCGCCGCCGTGTAAAAAGCGCTGGCTCATCACGGTATCGCCGGAAAGCCGGTGCCGTTTTTTCAAATAAGCGCGGGCGGAAGTTGAGGCTTCAGCCATGCCTGTCTCTTCATAGACTTCCTGCACGATATCCTGCATGCTTTTATCCGAAATAAGCGTAAAAGGTTTCACGGTCTCCTGCCCGTGATCGGAATAAACCCAAACATCATAATGGCGCAAGTCGGAATTCATGGCGGATTGCCATATTTTTTTTATCGCGCTGTCGATGCCGCTCAGACTCCAAAAGGCAAATCTTGTGGAGGGGCCGCGGCGGTGCGCCTGCTCGTCATAACCGAAATAATTCACGTGAATCACCCGGGTTCCGCGGTAAACATCCATGCGGGCATGCGCCGTGATTATTTCACGCATCATGATCGAAACAAAAACCCGCATCAAAATAAACGATAATTCCTGAAGGATTTCTTTTTTTCCCAGGGCCCGCAAACAATCAATGAAAGCAAGTGCCGCTTCGACGATGCATAAAAAAAGGCCCCGAATAATCGTAAATGGACTTAATAAAAACGTCACAAAAATGGAATATGGATTCCACGCTTTCAAAGTGCCCAGCCAATCCGCGGTTGAAGCGCACAAATGCGGTTCCGCCGCGCCACCCGCAAAAATATTCCCGTAAGAAGTCCCACCCGACATTAATCCCGGGTCTTTTTCTTTCATGGAATTTTCCATTTCTTCCGCGGAAGACTTTTCATACATGGTATTGATTTTGCCTTTTTTCCGGTCCCAAAACTGAAAGGACGGCACACATTGCGGCTTACCGAAAAAAAATTCGCCTTGAAACGCAGGCGTGTTAGAAGGAATTCCCGAGTACATGTCCCTGAATTGATAATGCTCGCGCCGGATCAGCTTCCGTAAAAAAGGCATGTGGCCTTTTTTTATCGCGCGCTCGCAGTTGGTATACGAGAATCCGTCGATTTGAATCAATATCAGGCCGCGACCGGGTTCCGCGAACGGAGGCCGCGACAAGCCGAGCAGGCGCATTCGTAAAGCATCCGGATTTAACCAGCGGCAATACTTTTTTGTGAACGCTTCAAGAATCATGATCTGCCGGTTCCCGGTTCGAATTCTTTTTTCATGGCGGCCTGGGACTCATCCAGATATTTTTCAAACTCTTCGCAGCTTGCGGCGACTTTGCGGTTCAGCTCAACTAATTCCGATTCGTACGCGCGAATTTTTTGAGCGCTCGCTTCACTGCTATTTTCAGATTTTAATTTTTCGTGTTCCAAGACTTCCTGTTTGCGGCTTTTTTTGAGCGCCACCGTCCAGGACTCGACCGCTTCCGTGATTTTTTTCTGATAAGCGGCGGTAATTTTTTCTTTCCATGGGCTTTCCGCCACCGCAGCTTGAATAACCGCCGACCCGGCCGCTTTTCCAAGATTAAGCAATAATCCCAATTCGGTTTTAAAGCGGCCGCCCAAAGCTCTCCAAGCGCTCCTCTTTTCTTCCGAAGGCACGTTCTGCTCTTTGCAAACAGCCTCATAAACTTTTAACGCTTTTTTCGCGCATGCTTCCAGAGAAAACTCATGCGCGGTTTCGAGCGCCTGTTTCTTGATCAAGTTCCATCGCGGGGCCGTCCGGCTTAAGCTCCAGGAAAGCGCCGCCGCGAAATTTTTACGAGACTCTTCCGCCAGCAAACGACCGTTCTTTTTATCAACTACGACTTCACGCACACCGGGCGCGTCCAACGCCACGACAGGCAGGCCGGCTGCCATCGCTTCGGTGACCACCATGCCCTGTGTTTCACTTTTTGACGCGAAAGCAAATACATCCATCGCGTGATAAGCCTCAACCAGGTTTTTACCTTTTTGTACTCCCGTAAAATGCACTCTTTGCAAAACTTCTTTGGTGCGCAGCATTTTTTTCATCTCTCTTTCGCATGGCCCGCCGCCGACAATCAAAAAATGCGCGGCCTTATGCTGAGCCAAAAATTCAGCGACAGCTTCGGTTAAAAACATCAGGTTTTTTTCGGGAGACAGCCGCCCCACATGGCCGACTACAAAAACTTTTTGCGGAATTTTAAACTGGCTTCTAAATTTTTTGTCCGCGGACGCGAAATAACCAACATCCAGGCCTGTAGGCACAACCGCGATGGGCGTATGGATTTTTCTTTCCACTAAAACGCGCCCCACGCTTTCGCTCGGCACAATGACCTGGTTCACCATGTTCGCGTAACCGTTGGCGATTTCGACGACGAATTTTTGCATGGTTTGGTGATCAAGCCCGAAATTTGAATAATGTTCAAACATCGTGTGATAGGTAAAAACTAACGGAATTTTATATTGCCCGCAGACACGCAAAGCTAAATCTCCCATCAAAAAGGGATGGTGCGAATGCACGATATCAGGCTTGAATTTCTGGATTAAATCTTCGAGGATTTCGGGCAGCGGCAGGCCGAGTGAAAAATCCGTTCCGACAAATTTTTCAATTGAGGGAACGCGAACCACGTCTTTCTCATGCGCCGGCATTTTTTCGAATTCGGGCGCGACAATTTTAACCTCATGCCCTTTTAGCCTGAATTGCTCGCTGAAAACCTGAATGGACTTTTCAAGCCCGCCCACAATCGGCGCGTAAGTATTGGTCATCATCAGGATTTTCATGCGCGCGTTTCCTTCGAAAGCAGAACCGTTGTTTCTCCGTGCTTAACCTCGGCCGGGGCGTATCCCGGCAGCCGGATTTCCATCGGCGGCATTCTTTCGCGCCACTCCGCTTTCCAGCTGACACGCATACCCGCGCCTTCGTGCGAAAGTTCAACCGAAATTATTCCCTGCGGAACTAATGTTTTTCCGAACGCGGCGGTTTTCCCGCCCTCATACCACTCAGGCAATATTCCGGAACATAAAATAAGCCGGTCTTTTTCTTCGCGCACGAAACAATTTCGGATCATCAAAATCCATTCCGCGGCCGCCCAAACATGCTGGCCGTCGCCCATGCATCCGCCGTGAGTCTGCGGATGAACGGCTTCCGGCCATTGGCCCGTCGGTGAAGCAAGTTTTTGTATACGCCGTAAAACATCCGCGTAACGCGCGTCCTGATTTCTTAAAAGGGATTGCGCGACGGTTAACGTTAAATACGGATTAATGCCCGAATGGCTCATATCGTGAAAAAATCCGCCTTCAATAAAATGATTTTTTAAAAGATACTCCACCGTTTGCATAACTCGCAAATCATCCGGCTCCCAAAAAGTCAGAGGATAGCCGATAGCCAAAGAACCGATCACACCGGTATCCAGGCGGCGATAGGGCGACGCGGGCATGGCTTTGGTCCCTAGCTTTTCCTCGTTTTGATCCAGGCTGCGGATCAAACAAGCTTCAAAATGATCCGCCTCCTTTTCATAGTGGTCCGCCGCAGAATAATCCTGATAAGCCCGCATTAAATAAGCCGCGGAAAGAAAGCCTTCCACGCCCCAAAAATCATCCCAATAATAAAAATCATTCGGGCCTAAATGTTCCGCGCTGAATCCCGGCGGAAAAAGCCCCGCATGCGGCTTGGCTAGGTCTTCGGGAAGCCTTTTATGCCTTATCCATTCCGCGCCTTTGCGGATCGCTTCCTTCCAGGCCGGTTTGGGTAAAGTTCCCGTTAATTCGCAATAGCGGCGAAAAATCCAGAGCACCTGCCCATTTGAATCCCATTCTCCATCCTGTGAGCAAAAATAACCCGTCAGCCTTTGCCGCGCGGGAAAATGATTTAGAATTTTTTTGGCGCGCGCCGGTAAATTCGCGACTAAAAGAGCGTGCATGATAAAAGCCGCGTCGCGGAACCAAAAGTGTTTGTATGTATAAGGGCCCGGAAAAGCATCTACACCGGGCGTGTGCAATATCAGCGTGTAAATGGCGGCATCATAAACCATCTGGGTTTGTTTATCTGCGACTTGCAGTTTGGCGTGGCCCTGCGCGGCTTCCGTCCAGGCCAGCTCCGCTTCTTTGCCGTGTGCCGCGATAAAGCGGTCCGGTGCCGGTTTAGTGAGCAATGAAATCGTCAGAGGAATCTGTATTTCGATTTTTCTTTTGCCGCCTTCCGGAATACGGAACATCGCGGCCGCGGTTGCCATTCCCGAAGGGCAGTCAACTGATTCGGCGTTTTGCGCGGACAGTTTTTCTGGATTTTTATTCGCGGCAAGGACCTTGCGGTAAACATCGCCTTCGCGGAATTCCGAAAAATAATGTTTATCGGGCACCTCATTAAAATAAACCCGCTCTTTTTTATTTATCTGCCAGGTCAAACCCTGGTCGATCAGCTTGATGCTTCTGACTTCGCTGACGCCTTCTGCATTGAAAGGCCGCACCGAAATAACAAGCCATGCCGGAGCGGCAGAACCCGCTTCGGCGGTCATGACGCAATACGGCCCGTCTTTGCTTTTTTCAACCGTAATATGCGTATCCAGCTTTAAATGATGATGATTCGCGTGAGTCGCGATATAAGGATTTTTTTCTAAATGCCATTTCTGAGAAATGGTTTTGAGATGCGACGGGATAAGATTTTCGTCGCCTTCGCCCTGCACCACCCAGGCATCCAAAGACCAGCCGTCCAGAAAAGGCGTCAGCATCCCGCGCGGGTCGACAATGGGGTAAAGACTGACATCAGGAATGCCGACCGCGGTCCAGTTGCGGTGAGTTAAATTAATATGGGTCAGCGAAAAAGCGCGCGGAATAAAAGAAACGTCTTTGGGATCGAATTGGCGCACCACCCAATACGGCCAATTCCAATCGAGATTATGCTGGATGGCGACGACATTAAGCGAACCGCGCGCGATCAGTATGGTCGCAAGACGGATAATTTCGATCGGCATAGCAACTTCGGAGGGCTGGCCGAAACTCTGAAGCTTGGAAATAAACGCGACCGGATCCAGGAAACCTTTTTTTCTCGCAACGGTTCTAATGAAGAAACGCCATGGAAGCCATTTTTTCCACATACTTCATCCTATCCCAAAAAAAGGTCTTCGTCTCTCCTTCTTTCAGACGGAGTTGGACGCCGAGAAACCTTGTTTTACTTTATTTTTTTCAGGTTTCGTTTGTACTGCGTAACATCCATGCCGTTTTTTCGTGCGTTGATATTCTTTGTGAAAGAAGTTCAACCGAAGCATGGTCATGTGTCTTTTCCGCTTTCGGAATCATGGCGCGCATGCTTTGCGCGAGACGTTCATGGTCATGCATTAATACCGAAACCATTTGCTCAGCCGGGATTTGAGAATTGCCTTCTTCCAGGCAAGTTAGCTTTGAAAATTCGCTGAACGTTCCCGGAGCCGGACAGCCTAACGCGCGGATCCGCTCCGCGATTATATCGACCGCGGCCGCCAATTCGACGTACTGGTTTTCAAAAAGAATGTGCAGCGACGGAAAACGCGCGCCTTTAACATTCCAGTGGAAATTCTGTGTTTTCAAATAAAGCGCGTACGTATCCGCCAGCACAAGCGAAAGCGCGTGCGCGAGTTCCTTGCGGTCATTTTTCGGAAGCGCTATATCCACCTGTTTATCGGTGGCAGTAGCAGCGCTATCTTCTATTTTGGTTAACATGCAAGCCCTCCTCGGGTATTTATTAGATGCGCCCCATGAGCGCCAAAATCAACACGATCAAAAGCAAAGTACCGATGCCGCCGGCGGGATAATATCCCCAGTTACGGCTATGCGGCCATGTCGGCAATCCTCCGACCAGTAAAACGATGAGAACAATTAATAAAATTGTGGATGTTGTCATTTTCGGCTCCTTGTTTTAAATTTTTTTATTTTTTAACAATTCAGAAACACAAGTATTGTATTTCGCGGCTTGTTTAAGCCAACGCTCGGACGATAGAAAAAATCCCAGAAAACTCAGCGCCACCGCAAAATCAATCGCGCTGACCACTAAAACGGCTGTCGCCCTCGCCTGCATGCTCATGGGGATACAAAAAATAACCGCCACCTCCATCAAAATCGCGCTAACTACCAACAGTAAAACACAAGCCGAAATGCCCACTTGATAAATCACTAGGTCGCGCGCAAAACCAATACCCTTAAGCCAAGCCGTCGCGGTTTGAATCCGCATCCACTCAGCCGTATTTTTTTTATAACGCTGCACAACTCCCAAAGCGCCTAAGATCTCCGCGACAAACCAAGCATTTTTTAATTTCATAAATCCCTTATTGTCAAAAAACGACTTGATTTTATTTTTTCCGCCCCAGAAATAATCCCAGGCAAAGCGCTCCCAAAGCAACTCCGCCGATGTAAGTCCATGGTTCCTTCCGCACTTCCTTGTCGCATTGCGCGGCGATCTGTCTTAGCTTTTTTTCTTCCGCCGAAAGTGTTTTAGACAGCTTCTTCTTCGCGTCTTCCGCGACAGACTGGCTGTTTTCTAACGCGCCCGCGAACATTTCGCGTAAATGCTCGTATTTAGCGTTAATCACATCATAGACCTCATCCTTTTTTTCTTTCGCGGCTTCATTGAGCAGCTCAAGCGCTTCGTGAATTTTATCTTTTTTTTCAGTTTCTTTTGCGTGCGTTGTCATTGTATTTCCTTTGTTAATGGGTAGAGGCGCCTTTAATTTATTACCAGGAACTTATTTATAGCTTCATCATAGAATTGAATCTCGTTCTTTAATATAGGGGTTTACCCTAGCCGAAGATGCACATCAAATTGGCCTTCTCGCCAGCAAAAAATAAAGCAGCATGCCGAACAATGGCAGTGCTAGTACGAGCAGAATCCAAAGACATTTGCTGCCCGCGCTCATGGGGGACTGCAAACAATCTACAATCACAAAAAAATCCAAAAGCAGAACAAGCGCTCCGATTACACCGAACATAGTACCTCTTTAAAAATCCCAGACCTTTTTCAGGCGCAGCCCCGCAGGAGCGAGAATAAAAGAATAAGAGGAAGAGGCACTCCGATCAGCCACAATAAAAGTCCGCCTTTTAACCCGCCTCTCTCCCCTTGTGAATTTTTTACGATTTTATTCATAAACCCTTCCTTTTTTGTTTCAAAATCCGACAGCCCACTCGCCTTTTAAAAAGGCTGAAACACATTCGAGTTCCGGTTTCATAAAACGCTCTCGTCCGCCTCATCGCTCAATAAATGCTCAGATTCGTCTAAAGCAAAGCCGCTACTAAGCCATGCTAAAAAAGCAAAGTCGACAAGCACGGCAACAATGCAAGTCAACGTCATGGTCATTTTTTACGCGCAAGCAGCAACCCCACACACAGGGATCCCAATGCGGCGCCTCCTAAGTAGGTCCACGGATTTTTGTGAACTTTTTTATCGAACGCTCCGGCCGCTAGCTTTATTTTTCTGCTTTCCACTTGCAGCCGGTTTGACAGTTGCTTGCGGGCTTGCGCCGCGAGAGCCTGGCCATTCTCAGCGGCGCCCGAAAACATTTCCCGCACATGCCCATATTTGGTGTTAATCACCTCAAACACTTCGTCTTTTTTTTCTTTCGCCGCATCATTCAGAAGCTCCAAAGCTTCGTTGATTTTGTCTTTCTTTTCGTGCGCTTTGGCATGTGTCTGCATAACTGCCTCCTTAACTTTAGGTGATGTGTTTATGTTTCATTTAGGCTCTTGTACCCTTGCCGCTAAACAAACTGATCAAACCTGAGATCAGCGCCAGCACCAAAAAGACTACGAACACGACTTTCGCCATATCCACGGCTGTGGACGCGATGCCGCCAAAACCTAAAACTGCGGCGATTAAAGCGATAACCAAAAAACTAATTGCCCAGTTCAACATAATTAACCCCCCTTGCCTCAATTCCTGTTGTTTTTTTGAGAATCAATAAACGACGGACCCGCGCCGGAGCTGATCTTTGCGGATGTCATACTCCTGCTGATTGATTCTTCCGGCGGCGAGATCTTTATTCAACCGATCCATCTGAACTTTTGAATTTACTTCGTATCCCGCCGCGCCGCCGGCTGCTCCTGCCGCGCCGCCTCCCCAAAAAGCTCCGCTGCATCCTGAAAAAGCCATGGCCGCGATCAATAGGCCTAAACATGCGTACGTTTTCATAGCGACTCCTATTGTTGACTGTTAAAAAATGAACCGGAACGCGCCCGCGATTACTTCAAACGGGAAAGCCAAAATCTCGCCGATAACATGAAAGGTACTGCCTAAAACTCCGCGGTCGCGCGTATCGGTTGTGTGTTCCTCGACGACCACGGTTTGAGTGGGCGTGCCGTTAACTGTGTCTGTGCGGATAGTCTTAGAATCTCTTGCGCAGCCGCTCATGACATTCAGCGAAATAAAAAAGACAAGCACCGCCAAAAAGCCCGCTCTTTTTTCAGAATTTGCTTTTGAATGGTTCATTTTTCCCCCCTTGTTTTTTTAACTTAACTATTCGCATCAGCTTTCACTTCAGCTTCAGTCAGAAGATGAACTTTATAGAGCTGTATGCTTTTAACCAGCCAGGTGTTCTCTCCAGCTTTTTTTGAGAGATCTGCCCGTACTTCATCGCCGACTCTTAAATCCTGTAAGCCCTGCAGCCCCTCGAATCGCGTCTCCTTTTCCGCCAGAATTTGAATCGGACCTGACTTTTTATCGTCGGACCTGAGTACTTTCAGAGAATGCGTAGTCAGGTCAACCTCCGTCACTTCCGCCTGAATAACTTCCGCATACACTCCGGGGCTCAGCGAAAGAAAACCGAAAGCCAAAATAAAAATTTTGAAAATATTCGTACTTTTCATGGTCTTACCCTTTCTATGCTTAAATTCTCAGCTGTTCAGAATCCTGTTTTTTTTCGTCCTCGCCTGATTGAAGTGAACCTGTTAAACAATAAATATCTTCCAGCATTAAATCGAAATCGAACGGCTTGCCGTAAAGAGCGAAACGCCCGCCCTGCGAAGCTCTTTTCGGGGGCGTGCCTTCTTTCACAAGCGCGCTCATGAAAATAACCGGTACATCCGGATCAAAACCGCCGTCAAGCGCCGAATCGTAAAGTTTTGTGCCGCCGCCTTCATTGCCGAGCCAAATATCTAAAATAATTAAGTCCGGTTTATTTTCAAAAATCTGCCCTGTAAATTCTTTTTCATTTTGCGCGACGATCACATCAAACCCCTTTTTCGCGAGTTTAATCCGCAGCAATTCCAGAATCGCCCATTCATCGTCTACCACCAAAATCTTTTTCACGGTTTTCCTCCCTAAGCGGCATAGGCAACCTGCCTTTGATTGAGTAATTTTTGAATTTCCACATAGAGACGTTCAAAACAAACCGGCTCCGGGAAATAAACATAATTTTCGTCATACAGCACCGCAGATTGCTCTGCCTGTTCGGTTAAGCCGGTTTGAAAAATGACGGGAATTCTCCGGCTTTGTTGGAAATCCAGAAGCACGCAATATGCGTCCGGCCCTAATTTGCTTTTAAGACAAATATCGAAAAGAACCAGTTCGACGCCGGATCCGAACGCGTGTTCCCAAAACTCTTTTTCATTTTGAGCCAATAAAACAACACAACCTTTTTTCACCAGCTTTTTCTTCAAAACCTGATAAGCCGGTCCGCTGTTCTCAATGACTAAAATCCGTTCATTCATAACCTTCTCCTAAAAACGCCCGATGGCACGCTAAAAATCCGCGCGGGCGGAATGTTTAAGCCGTTCGGCGCCACTTTCCCGATTCATTTTCCTTGTCGCTTTCATCTTTTTCGCCGTCATTGTTGTTTTTTTCGAAATCAGTCTCTTCGTCAATGTCTTCTTTGATCTCATCCGGTTCTTGTTCAGCCACCCCAGATTTTGCGTTTATTTTTTCTTCTTGCGCGGGACGGGAACCGCCGCCTTCCCAATCTTCACGGGATACTGCGTCTTTTTCATTTTTCTTGTTTTTCACTGCCTGCTGAGGAGTTCCCTGAGAGTATGTGCATGCGTTCGTATTTTCAGTTTTCTGAGCACCGGCATGATTATTTTGCTTCTGCTTTTGATCGTAATTGTTTGCTTTCATAAATAAGTTTCCTCCGTGTAAAATTCCGTTTCTTGCTTTTCTATATCCACCGCCCGTGCCAAAGCTACATAACGTTATAAATAAACGACTTAGAAAAAATTCAAATTAAAAATTAGGCAAGAATGTCCGAATAATCTGACACTTTTTTTGCAGATGTCAGACTAAGGTTGGCTTGAAAATAAATTAGTTAAAGGCAGGATTGGCAGAATTGGAACAAGGCCGCGCGGATTGCATGGAACCCGGCTAGGGAACTTTATCGTATGATGGAATACTTTTTCATTTTCCGGTAAAAGGAGTCCCGGCTCATTTGAACAAATTTGGATGCTTTGGCTATATTTCCATTGGCGTCTTGAAGCGCTTTTTCGAGAATCGCGCGTTCGGTTTCGCCCATCACCTGCGCCCGTTCCTTAGGAGCCTCGGAGTTTTCGGAAATAGCGGAATTACTTAAGCCATCCATTGTATGAATATCTTTTTCGGTAATATGATTTTTTTCGCCCAATAATAGCAAGAGGCGCGCGATAAAATTCTCAAGTTCGCGGATGTTTCCCGGCCAATTATATTCTTTCAGCTTTCTCAGCGCGCCCTCATCTGTTTTAATCGAGGCTTTGCCTTCACGGTGGCGCTTAACAAAATGCAGAAAGAGCTCGGAGATATCTTCTTTTCTTTCACGCAACGCGGGCAAACGAATCGGAAAGACGTTGATGCGGTAATAAAGGTCTTCGCGAAATTTTCCTTCCTGAACCAGTTTTTTTAAATCACGGTTTGTCGCCGTTATAAAACGGGCATTGATCGGAATTGAAGTGACCCCCCCGACGCGCACGATCTCTCTTTCCTGCAATACGCGTAGAAGTTTAACCTGCAATGAAGTCGGCATTTCGCCGATTTCATCCAAAAAGATGGTCCCGTTTTGTGCTTCTTCAAATTTGCCCAGCTTGCGCCCCACCGCCCCCGTAAAAGATCCCTTTTCATGCCCGAACAATTCGCTTTCCAGCAGATTTTCAGGAATCGCCCCACAATTAACCGCCATGAAAGGCCCTTGTTTCTGAGTTCCGTTAAAATGGATCGCTCTTGCGACCAGCTCTTTGCCGGTCCCGCTTTCTCCGTGAATCAACACGCTCACATCGCTTTTTGCCGCCAGATTAATGGATTGAAAAACCTTGATCATTCCGGGGCTTTTCCCGACGAGGCTTTTATCTTTGTAGGTAATGCCCAATTCCTGTTTCAATGTGGCAACTTCTTCTTTTAAACCAAGCTGCTGAAAAACCAAATTTACTTTTGCATCGAAAATGGGAAATTCAAAAGGTTTTTCAAGAAAGTCGAGCGCCCCGATCTTAATGCACTCCACCGCGTTTTGAATATCGGCATGCGCGCTGATCATAATGACGGAAACATCCGGCCGTTTTTTGATGATCTCTCTCAGCACCTCCACGCCGCTGATATCGGGAAGGCGGACATCGAGCATAATCAACGCCGGCTCATTTCTGCCGACCCATTCGATCGCGCCGTTTCCGTCTCCGACAATGGAAGGCAGATAACCTTGTTTTTTTAATCGAACTGAAATAAGGTTCGCGATTTTGGCGTCATCATCCACAACGAGGACTGTCTTATTCATAATTTAAACTCGGTTCCGTGGGTTAACTTTTTTTCTCAAGATCAAAAGGCAGGATGACCTTAAAAAGAGCACCTTTGCCTTCTTCGCTTTGCACTTGAACCTGCCCGCCGTGCGCGTTAACTATTTTTTCGACCAGTGTTAATCCCAAGCCCGTGCTTTCTTCGGAGCCCACGGTTGAGTTTTTTACAAGCTGCTGAAAAGGCTCGAAAATCAGGCGCTGATCCTTTTCTTTGATTCCGATGCCGTTATCCTGCACTCCGATCAGGACGCCTTGGCCGTCATTTCGCGCGAAAATTTTAATTTGCCCCTGCGGCGGGGTATATTTTATGGCATTACTGAGTAAATTATCTAATACTTCACGAATTTTATCTGGATCACAATAAACGGAGTTTAGCGCCTGGTCAACATCCATTAAAATCAGGGTTTGTTTCTCCCGGGCCTGCGCCGTAAAAAGCGCGTGTTCATCCTGGATTAAAACCCGGACGTCGGTAAGCTTCCGCTGCATGGGGACTCTGCCGGATTCAATCTTTGAAATGTCTAAAAGCTCGCGCAGCAAGCGCTGCAAACGGTCGGTAGAACCTTTTACATACCCCAGAAACTCTTTCTGCTCATTGTTAAGCGCACCGGCCTCACCATCAAGAACCATTTCAAGATAGCCTTTGATCGATGTCAGCGGAGTTCTCAGTTCATGCGACGCGGTTAAAATGAACTGGTTTTTTAATTCATCCAATTCTTTTAAACGTTTATTCGCCTCAACCAGTTCTCCCGTTCTTTCACGGACTTTCACTTCCAGCTGATCATGCGATTCTTTGAGCGCGGTTTGCGTTCGTCGGCGTTCTCTGCAGTTTTCAAGCACCGATTTCACGCGCGTTAAAAGCTCGGTGGGATGAAACGGCTTAAACAAATACTCGTCCGCACAGGCTTCCCAGCCTTTGAGAAGCGCGGCGCGATGCGTTAAAGCCGTCAGCAAAATAAGAGGAATATGCATTGTTTGCGGATGGCTTTTAATAGCGCGGCAAAGGCTGATGCCGTCCAGTTTCGGCATCATCACGTCCGAAAGAATTAGGTCGGGTAGCCATTCTTTGGCGATCTTAAGCGCTTCCTCGCCGTCCTTCGCGATTTTAAGCTGCGCGATATCATCCATTTGTCGGGCTAAATAAGAAGCTAATTCGGCGTTATCTTCGGCAATCAGAAGTTTGGGCAAATTTTTATTTTTTTCTATATCGGAAACCAGCGGAAGGCTTGTGTCAATCCCGTATTGCTGGACCAGCTTCCTTTTCGGCCGCAAGCTTTCCGTTTTTACCCCTGAAGCCGCGGGCGGCGCCAGACATTCCACCGTAAATGTAGATCCTTTTCCGGGTTCACTTTGAACTAAAACCCGTCCGCCCAAAAGCTCGGCAAACTCTCTAACCAGCGCGAGCCCGAGCCCCGTGCCTTCAAACCGCCGAGTTGCCACTCCTTCAAGCTGTTTAAATTTTTCAAATAAATGTTTTTGATTTTCTTCCGATATTCCGATGCCCGTATCCGAAACCGACAACCGTAAATTTCCGTCAAGCCATTCAAGCGATATGGAAATCACACCCCCTTCGGCCGTAAATTTGACCGCGTTGGAAAGCAGATTGAATAAAATCCGTTCATACAAATAACGGTCCATCAAAACATTCATTACAGGCGGGGTAGTTTTTAAATCGCTTTTTATTTTTTTCTGGCTCATGATCGCCGCAAAATCATCCATAATCGACTTCGTGACAGCGGCCACATCGGTTTCCTCGCGCTTGACTTCCATGCGACCGGCTTCAAATTTTGAAAAATCAAGCAGCCCCGTCACCATCTGAAGCAGACGCGTCGCGTTATTATGCATCGTTTGCAGGATCCTCCGTGCCGGTTCGGGTAAAACGCCGTACTCGCCCATTAAAAGCGATTCAAGAGGCGTGAGAACAAGCGTTAGTGGCGTGCGCAATTCATGCGAAACGGTCGCGAAAAATTCGTCTTTTGCTCTTTCCGCGCGCTCACGCTGAAGGGCCATTTGTTGAAGACTGCGGGCCAGATCTCCGACTTCATCCAATGTGCGATTTTCGATCTGCTGGCTGTAATCTCCTTCGGCGATTTTTGCGGCAACGCTTCTGAGCTGGTAAATTTCACGAATAAGCCGCCGCGCGATAAATTTGGCAATGATAATTCCGATAATCAACAAAATGCCCGCCACGCCAAACATGACGCATATCAAAAGATTTTTCAGCCAGCGCGCGCCTTCGCCCAAGCGGTAAGAAAACGAGTCTTCAAGTGGCGCCAACTTATTATTAACCGCGTCGATGCGCTCCAAAAATTTATTTGTTTCCGCTTCGGTGATATTTCCGGACAGGACATAGCTCCGCACCTCTTCACCTGTGCGCATTAAATCATCCAACAGTTTATCCGCCGCGCTCCAAGCTTCAATGGCGTCGCGAATATAAGAAATGAAATAAAACCGTTTAAACAAATATCCCATACTGCGGACATCGCGCGGATGATTTTGGCCTTCAACGAACGCGGCATCCACGATGCGGTAATCGGTATCAGGTTTTGCGAGCTCAATCAACGCCTTGCGGTCACCCAAAGGAACTTTCAAGTATTTCACATATTCCTGATAGTCCTTTTCTTTGTTAAAAATAACATAACGCATCAGCGCGTAAACGGCTTCTTTTTGAGATTTGGACCAAATGCCTTCGCCGGCGACATACGCGCGGACGTCGGAAAGCACGCTCATTCCAAAAAGGCTAACGGAAAGCAGGGTGCAGATGATGATCGAAAAAATAGCGATGATCAGCCCAAGCTTTTGAGGGATAAGAAGATTACGCAGGCGAAGACGGTTTAAAAAACGGTTTGGGTCAGACACGAAAAAAGTACCTCCGTCGATCATTGTTTTATAACTTCGCGGGCGTATTCTAAAAGAACTCAAAAAACGCCAAAATAAAAACGGTCATTCCATCGCTGCAAACTCACGCAATTTTTTCAATAGTTCTTTGTACTCAAAAGGCTTGCTGATAAAAGCATGTCGCGCATTGCTTTCGAGCGAGTCGGGCATCCATCTTTTTTCAATCAGCGCCGAAAGAAATATGACGGGAATGTTAGGGTTCAAGCCTTCTTTGAGCAGTTCTTGATAAACTTCGGGTCCGTTACGGTCTCCCAATAAAATATCGAGAACAATTACCTGCGGCTTTTGAAGGAACACTTGCTCACGAAATTCCGCGGCGCTGGCGGCTGTGGAAATATCAAACCCGGACAGCGAAAGTGTGTGGCATAAAAGCCTGCGCATCGACTGCTCATCGTCAACGACAAGAATTCTGGGTTTTGTACCGGCAATATTTGCGTTTTGATTCATCTGATCCCCGCCCCGATTAGCATTTATACTATAACGTTTATCAAAAAGCCTAACCTCACATTTTTTGCAAGGGCCCCGATATGCTTAACTTCCTTCAATTTATCCGGCCGGAGGAAATCATGCTTTGCAATGCTAAAAAAGCCGCACGGATAAAATTGGCCATAATTTTCAACTCACACCTGAAACAACGTCCTATTTTACTGTCTTTATGCGCGTCTGTGAGGCAAGAATAATCCTGATTGGCCGCGCGATACGTTTCCAGCGCGCGAACCGCGCAAACCTCAAGTCCGAATGCATCAACGGTTTCCCTCGCACTTTGTTTCATCCGAGAAAGCTTTTCATCCTTTTGGTCCGCGCACCAAGCCAGCGCGGCTTGAAATTCTTCTTCATGTTCGCCGGATATTAAACGGCCGTTTTTGAAATCCTTCACGACTTCGCGCGCACCCGGCGCATCCAAAGCCACCACGGGCACTCCGGCGGCCATTGCCTCACAAAGGACAAGTCCTTGCGTTTCGCTTTTAGAGGCAAAAACAAACACATCCATCGCGTGGTAAAAATCCACGAGGTCCTGACCCTGAAGCGCGCCCATAAAGTGAAGGCGGGAAAAGACATCCACATGGCCAAAAGCCTTTTCTAAATTTTTTTCGGAGGGGCCTTTACCCACGACAAGAAAGTGAATGTTTTTATTTGTGTTCATCAGCCGCGCAACTTGCTCGGCCATAAATTCAAGATTTTTTTCGGGGGCGAGCCGGCCGACATAACCGAGTAAAACCGACTTTTCAGACAAGCCTAGTTCCTTTCTTTTTTTTTCACGGTTTCCGTGCGCGAATTTTGCGGTATCAATTCCGGTCGGTACCACATCAATCGGCCTGAGAACGCCCTGCTCGCGCAAAATCGCGCGCACGCTTTCGCTGGGCGCAATCACCCGGGTAGACATATTACAAAAACCCTTGGCCATCTCCACAAGAAATGTTTCGGAAAGGCGCGAAGAAACAGACGGTAGATAATGCGCGTATTGATTAAACATAATGTGATATGTAAAAATAACGGGGCGCGCGTAATAGGCCGAGAAACGCAAGGCCATTTCACCCATTAAAAACGGATGATGCGCGTGAATGATATCCGGATTGAATTGCGCGATGATTTTTTCAAGTTTACCGCGAAAAGGCAATGACAGCGGCGAGTGCCTGCTCGTTAATGGATGCGAGCCTTGGCTTCCGCCGATTTCTTCACCGACAAACTCAGGACCCGCGATCAATACCTTGTGGCCTAACTCTCTTAATTTTTGCGTAAACGACTGGATCGATTTTTCCAGCCCTCCCACCACATTCAGGTAGGTGTTCGTCACCATAAGTATTTTCATTTTGCGGCGACCGCGATGTCTTTTTTCTGTGGGCCTTTCGGCTGGGTCCGAAGATAGGAGCTGACGCTGCCGAGAAAAACAACTCTTTCAATGTTCCAAGCGACAAACAAATAAACTTTCCATAAAATAAAAAGCGCCCCCATTGCGAAGGCAATCCAAGCTATCCCCCTAAAAATCAGCTCCATAAAACCCGTCTTTGTTATTTTGCCCGGACGGACCCATTATTATTATTCTAAATCCCAGTCTTCATTGTTCATTTTGTTTGCCTCCGTTGGCAAGTTTCGGAATCATTAACTGAAGAGTAGCAACAGGGATGCCACCTCGGCATTCAAAGTCCATTTCTATTGTGCATAGAAATAAATCGCTTTAAAAAAAAGGCTCTGCGGACCATAAATGTGTCTGATTTTTAAGAATTTTTGTACGGTTTAAGGACAGGCGTAAGGCGAGTCCCTATTAACTCATAAAAAAGAACAACACAGCGCTATGGGCCGTACGCAGAAAGATTTTCGGGCTATTTATGATTTAGGAAGATCGATTGTAAAGATGCAGCCTTTCCCGGGGACGTCCCGCGCTGTCATTTTACCATGATTTAATTCTATCGCTTTACGGCTGAGAGACAGGCCAAGTCCTAAGCCCGATTTATCGCCGCTTTTTTGGACAAAGGGATCGAATAATTCATCTACTTTTCCGTCAGGAATTCCTCCGCACTCATCTCCTACCTCAATCAAAATGCGCTGATTCTCTTCTCTGCCTCGTATCACCACACACCCCTTTTCTTTCGTGAATTTTATGGCATTGTTTACCAGATTCGAAATTGCGGAATAAACCAGATGGCGATCCGCGGTAAATTCGATGGAAGGATCAACATTGATTTCTAAGGAAACTTGTTTTGATTGATTCATGATTGAGGCAATGGCCTCGACTTCACTGACAATATCAACCAAACGAATGTCGCTCTTCATTACAAACGTCTCCGTGCGCAAGCGAATTTCAGTCAGAGAAATATTAAGGATATGACGCATTCGTTCAAGCGACCCTTTAAGAATTTTACTGGTACTACCGGAGTTTCCCACATGTCCCCCTTGAATCATGTCGAAAGAAACAGTCGCCGCTGCCAGGGAAGCTCCCAGTTCATGAATCAGAAAACCTAAACGTTCAGCTTCATTGCGCCCGACATTCTCGCTCTGTGCTTTTTCAAATTCCGTTACGGCTTCTGCGATGGCACAATCAAGCGCAAGATTGAAGTCCTGAAATTCGGGGGGAGTAATTAAAAAAGGTTTTTTTTGGACAAATTCCGTAAGCGATTGACAGACAGCGCCGTAGGAATGCACGACTTGTGAAATGGTGTAACCAAGCCGCAAAGATTCTTTTCCATGCGCAGCGGCATCCCGGCTTGTTTTTAGTGACGGCGAAAGCACCTCATTTGAGGCTGTGCGACGCAAAACCTCAATAAGTTCATCGTAAAAGAGAGGTAGTCCTCTATCCAATAAAGCCGATGTGGGCTTCGAGCCTGAAACGGCTGATACCTTTTCACGGCATAATTCAACAATCTGCTCTCTATATTCAACTAAAAAATCGGATAAAACCATACGGCGCAACCTTTGTTACTTTTAAGCGTATACCTTTCGTGGAGATTAAGCGAAGTCTTTGGCAGCAAATTAGCAGAATTAGGCTTTGCCTGACGCTTCCACGCGGGATACTCCCGCCCTTTACATACCGCAGGTCCGTCAGTCGCGATTTTCACACCGCCTTTTTCACAGAAAGTGGCTTTATTTATTAAGACGTAAGTCCGCGGATTTGTAATCCGTGGTCAGCCACGTCAAAAATATAGCCACGCCCGCCGCAACATAAAAATTGCGCGCCGCTTCCTCAGATGAAAATCCTAAGGCCCAGGGAAAGACAACCAATCCAACGGCGACTAAAAGCTCAATCGCTCCATGGACGGGAAACGGAACCAGCTTAAAAAGACCGAAAGGATAATTCGTAGTCAAAACAAGTCCGGAATGAATCAAAGCGAGAGCATAGCTAAGCTTTGCCGGAAGAGTTGAGAAATCGAATAAAGAAGGCGCTAATAAAAAAGCGACCACTACGGCAAAATCAATGAAGCCGTGCAGCTTGGGATTTAAAATTTTCATGAACCCTCCTGGTTAATTTTTTTTGATTTTATTATGACAGAGAAAAAGGAATATGCCTCTCGGGTAAACCCTGACAAGATTTATAATTTGATTGAAGCATGCAATGACTTCGGGCTTTCAATGCAGATTCAGGGCTTTTTCGGTAATGTCCGTAAAGAGGGCTTGGGCACGACTCACCGGCGCGGTTAATCGCCACACCACTCCCAAATCGCGCGTAGGTTCCGGAGATTCAAAACGGATATAACGAAGATTCGGCGATTTCTCGGCCGCCATACGGGGCGCAAAGGTAATCCCCTCTCCCGCAGCAACGAGCTTTAAGACCGAATTCAAACTGCCGCCTTCGAAAATCACCCGCTCATGGCGCCTTGAGCGTTTGCAAAAAGCAAGGGCTTGAGCAGCGAAGCAATGGCCTTCTTGAAGAATCAAAAGGTTTTCTGTCAATATGTCTTCACGGCTGACGCGTTTTTTTTTAGCAAGCGGATGCCGCGGTGAAACCGCGAGGTAAAATTCTTCGCTGGCAAGAACGCGGCTTGCCAACCCTGTAAGCTTGACCGGCAGAGAAATAATCCCCGCGTCTAATTTTCCAGCACGAAGGTCTTCCGTCAAAAGAGAAGTAGTCTGTTCATGAATTTCTAAAACCACTTTGGGCGCTCGCTTCCGGAACTCACGAATAATCACCGGTAAAAGGTAAGGACCGATGGTCGGAATGGCGGAAATTCTTAACCTGCCTGAAATCTCGCCGGTATCCTCGCCCATTGCTTCAATGCTCTGCCTCAAACAATCCAGGATAGCCAAAGCATGCGGAAGGAGCTTTTCCCCGGCCGCGGTAAGTCGAACTTGGCGCGGCGACCTTTCAAAAAGAGCATGTCCCAGTTGCTTTTCGAGTTTGGAAATGGCGTGGCTGAGCGAGGGCTGGGAAATATGCGCGCGCCGGGCGGCTCTTTGAAAATTGAGCTCCTGAGTCAACGCGATAAAGTATTTAAGCTGATGGATTTCCATAGATAAAAGCTATTATAGATATGACTTTAATCGATTTGATTAATACTAGCTCCACACCGATAATTAATCAATTAAATTTGTCCGCACTTAAAGGAGAGACGGAATGAACCAGGAAAACAACGAAAAGAAAAGACTCACCACCAGCACCGGAGCCCCCATCGCGGATGACAATAATAGTATTACCGCCGGTAAGCGCGGGCCGCTTACCTTTGACAATCACCGTGTGTTTGAGAAACTGGCTCATTTTAACCGAGAGCGGATTCCTGAGCGTGTTGTGCATGCCCGCGGTACGGGCGCCTATGGGACATTTACGCTCAGCAAGTCTTTAAGCGAATACACCATCGCCCGCTTTCTACAAAAAACCGGTTCTAAAACTCCTCTTTTCGTGCGCTTTTCCACCGTGAGCGGAGGACAAGACTCGAGCGACTATGCGCGTGACCCGCGCGGCTTCGCGGTAAAGTTTTATACCGAGGAAGGCAACTTTGACATGGTTGGGAACAACACGCCCGTTTTTTTTATTCGTGACCCGGCCAAGTTTCCTGACTTTGTGCATTCGCAGAAAAAAAACCCGCGCACGAATCTTCCGGACCCTTCCGCTATGTTTGAGTTTTGGGCAAATCATCCGCAGTCTCTGCATCAAATGATGATATTAATGTCCGATCGCGGAATTCCGTACTCGTACCGGCACATGCATGGCTTTGGTTCGCACACGCTTAGCTTTTGGAATGACAAAAAAGAGCGCTTCTGGGTGAAGTGGCATTTTAAAACTAATCAGGGTATTAAAACTTTGACAGATGCGGAAGCTTCTAAGATGCCTCTTTGTGGCGCGCAGCAGGATTTGGTCGAAGCCATTGACCGCGGCGAATTTCCGGCATGGACAGTTAAATTGCAAATCATGAAAGAAGCGGATGCGAAAAATTATCGCATTAATCCTTTCGATCTTACAAAAATCTGGCCGCATAAGGATTTTCCGCTCATTGAAATCGGAACCATGGAGTTAAATAAAAATGTTGAAAATTATTTTGCAGAAACTGAACAAGCCGCCTTTAGCCCCGGAAATCTGGTGCCGGGAATCGGCGCATCGCCCGACAAAGTTCTTCAGGCCCGTTTATTGGCTTACCCCGACGCTCATCGTTATCGCGTTGGAGTGAATGTCAATCAACTGCCGGTGAATGCGCCCAAATGTCCGGTGAATCACTACCAGCGCGACGGAGCCATGGCGGGCATGTGCCCCGCTCACGGAAAGAATAATAATCAGGACAGCGGTGTCAATTTTTTTCCGAATGACCGGATTAATCAAGGCGCCCCGGTTCCGGATCCTTCTGTGGAGGAGCCGGCGCTTCCTTTAATGGAAGAAGCTTGGGCAAAAGCTTATGACACATTGGATGAAGACAATTTTAGCCAGGCCCGCGATCTTTACCGGATTATGTCTGAAGATCAAAAAAATCAGCTGGCCGCAAATATCGCCGGGGCTTTGTCTTATGCGAACGCTGACATTCAGGGGAGAATGCTCAATCAGTTTGAACAAGTAGATTTGGATTACAAAAACCGAATAAAAAACCTTTTGAAGAAACCTTAAGGCTTCTTTTCATATGCTCCCCGTAATCAACGACTTTCGGGATTAGCTATATTCAGAGGATGTGAAAATTTTTCGGGTTCTTTGTGAAAATCTCAAAGCTTCAACCGGACATTTTAGAAAGCAATGACAACAAGAGAATTATCTGTTTCTAGAAGCGGTTTCATAAGCATCTCTAAGTTCTTTATTCATAATGTCATTGCGAGCCGAAGGCGAAGCAATCTCGCTTTTGTAGAGAGAGATCGCCACGTCACCCCTATGGGGTTCCTCGCGATGACGGTAGCTATTGGACTTGTGACGACTTATGAAACCGCTTCTAGATTATACCGGGTTTGCAACTTAATTGAGAACGGACGCCTAAGCTTTTAAAAAAAATAATCCACGCCTCCGTGTCAAAAAAAATCGGGCAGGGACTTAACTAAAGCAATCAATTCAGAAAAGTTTGACGGCTTCATTAAATACTTGCACCCGAATTCAGCACAAGTTTGGATATCGGATGCGGCGCTGGAACCGGTCAATACAATAACGGGAATGTTTTGAAATCTTTTATCTTTTTTGATTCCATCCAGGACTTGGAAGCCGCTTTTCCCAGGCAAATTTAGATCGAGAAGAATCAGATCGGGGATCTGCGCGTTTACAAATCCTTCTTCTTGCTTCAAAAACTGGAGGAGCTCCTCTCCATTTTCTGTGATATTAAGCTGACCGTCAAAAGATGCTATCTTAAATGCTTCCTGCATGAGCCGCCGGCCTGCTTCGGAATCTTCGACCAATAACACATGCTTAATCATTTTTTGCAAAGTCAATTTACGCCTCACGCGGCAAGGAAAAAAAGAACGTCGAGCCCTTTCCGGGTTTCGACTCAGTCCATATTTCACCGCTATGCCATTGAACAATTTTTTTACAAATAGCTAATCCTATACCTGTTCCGGGATATTCTGTTTTGGAATGAAGTCGTTTAAAAATCTCGAAAATCCACTCATTGTGTTCAGGATCAATTCCGATTCCATTATCTCTCACTGAAAAGAGCCAGCGGTTTTTTTCTTTTCGGGCAGAAATATGAATTTTGAGCGGCCTTTTTGCGCGATACTTAATGGCATTGGTCATGAGATTTTGAAAGAGCCTAATAATTTGAATACGATCTGCCATCAGCGCGGGAAGCGCCTCCTGCGTGATTTCCGCGCTGCTTTCTTCGATCAATATTCGAATTTCCGCGAGAACTTCCTTCAGGATTGTTTCAAAATCAATAAGTTCCAGCGCTCGGCCCCCCCCGCTTACGGTCCCATAAGATAGTAAGTCTTGAATCAGCACCAGCGCTTGTAAGGAGCCTTGTTTGATGAAACCCAGAAAACTCTGCGCATCTTCATCTAATTTTTTCTCGGAATGCATTTTTAAAAGATCAACATAACTTGACATCAAGCGCACGGGCTCTTGTAAATCATGCGCCACCACATAAGCAAATTGGTTAAGTTCTTGATTGGCCCGGACGAGCGCATCCGCATGCCGCTTGCGGTCCGTAATATCTTCAATGCTAAGAAGGATAGACTGCCTAACATCAATTTGACTCGCGCTCACCAGCATTACTTTACGCCCAATGCTTTCAAACTGATGATCTACTTCGTAATTTGAAAATTTGCATTTACTGGGCAGAACATCTTCCAAGAGTTTACGTAATGCGGGAATATCCCATTGCTTGTTCCCTAATTCATAAATGAACTTATTTTCGGCCTGTTCAGCCTTGACATGGAAGGTGTCACAAAAGGATTGGTTAACCATTTTGACTCGTAATTGGGAATCAAGAACCACCAGAGACAGCGTTACCGTTTGAACCATCGCTTCTAAAAAATGCCTATACTCTTCGCTTATATCTCCAAACGTCATGACGGCCCCGTCCATTCGATTGTCGCTCGTTTGGTACGGACGTATTTGCAGGTTATGCCAGTGTCCCTGCTCATCTTGAACTTCCCGTTCTATGATTTTAAAGTCATTGATGACCTGAGAAATCAATCCCTCAAGATTGGAAACCTTGACCTTCGGCTTAATATCGTTGATAGATCGGCCCACATCGCTGGCAACAATGCTGAAAACTTTATTGCTCGTCTGTGTAAAAAATCGAATCCGCAAATCGTTTCCCACAATCACAACCGGAAGCTGGATGCTTTTGGTTAAATTGGTAAAGTCATCATTAAGCTGCGTCAACTGAGCATTTCGAGCCGCGAGCTCATTATTTACGGTCGTGGTTTCTTCATTCGCTGTCAAAATTTCTTCTTGGGCTGTTCTCAGCTCTTCGTTTGCATTTTGTATTTCCTCATTCAGGGTTTGCAGTTTTTCGTTTGCCTGGACTACTTTTTCATTCGCGGCCTGCAAATCCTTATTCGTCCTTTCCTGTTTTTCGATGATTGATTGCAGGCAGGCCGTGGTAGAAATAAGTTCTGCTTTAGCCAGCGCTGATTCATGCTCAAAACAAACCGACTTAGCTTTATTTATCGAGGTTTGCTTTTGTTTTGGAACCTTAATCTGTTTTTTCTTAGAGGGGTGCCTTGGGAATTTTTTAGGGACGCGGCTGGTTAAACTATGCGTAAATTACCTTTTATGCTTTGGCTTGTCGCTTATCGCCTGATCTTTTAACTCGCCAAGTGCTTGAAGAACTTTCGGTTTATCGCTTAGATCTCCAATAATTTGACGCAGTGGAAATGAACCTATTTTGACTAAAGTAGGCGTGACAAGAACTCCCGCTTTCAAGGCGCTGTGATCTTTCAAAGTATCCACGATCTCTATTTTGTGATTGTCACGCAAATACTCTTCCGCCAGAGCATTGAGATTCGAAATCGCTTTCAATGAACTGGGTGACTCACCCGCGACATAGAGCCTCAGTAAAACAAAGTTATCCTTTTTTTGGACTTTCACTTTTAGTCTCGCTTGTTAATCGATACTGCGGCCCCAATCAACTCCTTTTGTATCAGGTGCTTGGGCCGGCTCTTTTTAATTTTTGTGTCAGCGCCTCGTTTGAGAAGAAAATCGACGCTCTTTTGACGTTGTTCTTCGGCATGGGTTTTATCTTTGAGTGTCAGCAATACCAGCTCATTTTTTTTGGCTTCTAACTCGCGTCCCAAGCCTTGACTGCGGGCATTAATTTCCGCCTCTGCAAATTCGAGTTCGCGGCGTTTACAAGCCACCTCGATTTCAAGCACTTCCTTTTTCAGCTTTTCTTCGCTTTCCTTTTCCCATCTCGCCGTACCCATTAACACGTCGCCTCCGACAACATAAACGTCGGTCAAAGTAATTCCATCTTTGCTCAAAAGCAATTCACGGACTTGCCTGGAGTTTTCTGTTCCTCGCGATTTGATAATCGTGAGCGCGCGATTGCGCTCGCCTCCGCGGATCAGATACGATAAATGAATCCACGTATCTGCAATGGCAGAAATCTCATTGCCGGTTGATTCTGCCTCGCCGTTTGCTTCCAACGTGCCTGATAAACTCGTACAAATTAAGGTAATGCCTTTCGATTTGATAAAGCGGACTAGCCGCTTAATCGCTCCAAAGGATGATGAATGCTGGCCGCCCTTGATGACGGCGGAGATCGGATCGATCACAAGGCATTTGGGCTGATGCTTTATAATCAAGCCTTTCAGAATTAAGCAATGTTCTTCGGCGCTGCGAGTTTCGGCATCCGCGGAATGCATAATCAACATTCCGGATTCTACAAAAGAGCCCAATTTAATTCCAACGGAAGACAAATTGCGGACAATCTCTGAGCCGACTTCATCAAAGCTCATGTAAATACATTTATCTTTACGCTGGCAGGCGGTCTCAATAAATAAACCGGCTAATGTTGATTTTGCTGTGCCCGGACTGCCGGAAATTAATACATTCGACCCTTTCAAATAGCCGCCCGAGAGCATGGTGTCGAGTCTTTCCGCGCCTGAAGAAAGTCGGTCTGTATAAACTTTATAATCTAAATCGGGTTTATCGACGCCGGCCAGCTCAATTCCGGAGGAACTGATACACATTGAAAATTCATTTTCGGCAAAGCCTGATCCACGATATTTGGCCACGCGCATTTCACGCAATGAAATTCGTTCAACAATGCGGTGATGAAACAAGATCGAGCAATCTACCATAAATTGCATAAATCCATACCGCCCCGTCATGGCATTACCATGCTCCATTTTCCCTGTAATGATTCCGGTCAGGCCACTTTCGGATAGCCAGTGTTGAAGATAATTCAGCTGGACACGCTCTTTGACCGGATCATTCAGAAGAGTCAAAAGCACGTCAATGCCGTCAAACACAATGCGCTTTGCACCCATCTGCTTGGCTTTAACCTTAATTCCCGCCAGCATTCCGGCGAGTTCAAAGTCGCCTGACATCACAATGTCCGGTGCTATTTTGGCATCGAGGAAGAACAGATTACTTTTTTCTAAGAATGAAATATCCCAACCAAAAGTAGCGGCGTTATTAACGATTTGTCGGGAGTTTTCTTCAAGAGCAACAAAAATGCCCGGTTCATTGTAAAGCCGTGCGCCATTCACAAGCGTCTGCAGAGCAAAAACGGTTTTGCCACTGCCCGGTTCACCCATAATGAGGGTGGTCCTCCCTTTGGGCAAACCTCCCATTGTAATTTGGTCAAACCCCTCGATTCCGGTCGGTATTTTTTCTATACCTGGGAATGCTGATTTATATTGAGATCTGCTTTGCTGTTTGACTTGTTTCAAAGGTAGCTCCTATAAGCTTTTTTAGAGCTTGATTGAATCATTTGTTTTAAGGCGGGGTGAAATGTGAACGCCATATGAAATGCTTTTAAATAAACTAAAATAACCACTCAGCATATGAACTCGTGCTTATTCTGCGTATAGGGGTTCGCCTATTTTAAGCCCTCATTTTCCATTACAACGAAATTCACGGGAGGCCTGAGGTTTTAAATTGGAAGCCTGAATTGGTTCACTCTCTTCCAAAGCTTTTGGCTGAATTCTAAAGATTAAAAAAACAAGGATTAACCTCGAAGCTTTTTTCATAGCCCCCCGTAATCAACGACTTACGGAACTGGTTACATAGCGAAGATGTGAAGATTTTCAGAGTGCTTTGCGAAATTTGAAAGCTTAATTAAGGGATTAAATCTACTCCGATTCGACGAACGGCTACTGCCGTCAAAATAAAGCAAACAAACGTTATGGCTGCGCAAATAGCCAAAGCTGCCCAAAAATTTATTCCTTTATTTAATAACCAAGGCATTACCAGGAACATAGGAAGCGTGGGAAGGACATACCAAAATGTGTAATAAGCATGATTGGCTATTTTTTCATTTCCCTGCTTTTCAATATAAAGCCAAATCATGACCATAATTGTGACAAAAGGAAGCGACGAAATCAAAGCCCCCAACTTATCGCTTCGTTTGGCAAATTCTGAAACCAAAACTATGATAAAAGCAGTTATTGCGTACTTGGTAACTAAAAAGATCATACTTAAACCACCTTTAATTTCCCATCGTGTGAGGGCGACCAAATCGATGATACAAAACAGGAACGACAATCATATTAAGTAATGTCGAACTGATCAGTCCGCACAAGATCACAATTGCCATGGGAGTTTGAATCTCACTACCTGGCTTTCCCCCGCTTAAAGCAAGTGGGACAAGCGCCAAGCCCGCACATAAAGCCGTCATTAAAATGGGCGAAAGTCTTTCGATGCTTCCGCGAATGATTGCAGTTTTAAAATCTAAAACGCCTTCTTTCTGCATCAGATGATGAATATGGGAGATGAGCATAATGCCGTTTCGAATAGCGATTCCAAAAAGGGTTATAAATCCTATAATCGATGCAATCGAAAGAATCCCGCCCGAGAGATAAACCCCAACGACACCGCCAATAACAGCCAAGGGCAAATTAAGCATAATAAAAAGCGTATCGCGCATAGACTTAAAAGCCATACCCAGAATCATCACCATCCCAATAATGACCAATAGACTCAAGATTAAAAGCTGCTTCGACGCCTGCTGCTCTGCTTCAAACTGCCCGCCGTATTCGAGATAATAACCCTCAGGAATTTTAATTTCGGTCTTAACTTTATTTTGCACATCTTTAACAACATCTCCAACCGCGCGGCCCGCGACATTACACATAATAACAATTTTACGCTGCACATTTTCCCGGCTAATTGTATTGGGACCACGATCTCGATTAATTTTCGCGATCATTTTTAAGGGAATTTTTTTACCATCATGCGTATCCACCAAAAGGTTGCCGAGAGTTTCAGGGAGTAAAGGTTCTTGCACTTTGCTTTTCACAACAAGGTCAAACGTGTTTTGACCTTCAAGTATTTTAGAAACCGAATGCCCCATAAAAACACTCTCTAAATTTTCAGAGACATCTTCCATGCGAATACCAAATTGAGCCATCGCGTCATGATCGAATTTTATTTTCAACGCAGGAATATCGCTTTGTTGTTCAACGCTCAAGTCAACAACACCACGCACGGGCTGCATGACGGCTCGAATATTACCCGCGATTCGCCTGAGCTCATAAAGATCGGGGCCAAATAGCTTAACGGCAAGATTGGCGCGGGTCCCGGACAACATATGATCAATCCGGTGCGAAATGGGCTGACCGATTGTAATATTCATACCCGGCACGAGAGACAAATCGCGTCTTAACTCTTCAAGAAATTTTTCTTTGGAACCGTTTTTCAAATTAAAACTTACTTCCAACTCTGAAGCTTCAACACCTTGTGCATGTTCGTCTTCCTCCGCTCTGCCGGTTCGTCGTGCCATG
>JAYSWD010000128.1:0-3955 GCA_043718225.1 Candidatus Omnitrophota bacterium | reverse complement strand
CTTTTTTGAAGGGGAGGGGCTTTTATCATGGGCCAAACTTGTTATTGCCCAAACTCATCACGAGTTTTTTACGGCTGCCACTTGGAAGTCTTCACGTTTGGTTCATGACATTACTTTGGGTTTTATCATGCATCATATCGGTATTACTTACCAACGCGGAGCGATGGGGGCGCTGTCGGGGACAGGGGGCATTACCAAGGCAATTTGGCGTGCGCTCAATCCCGTTTCGTTTCAGAATTTTTCCAAGCAATATGGCCAAAAAGTTTTGTTCGGCGTTTATGGCTTTGTCGACAACATGCTAATGTTTAATATTATTATTAATGGTGTGACAGCGGTTCAGGCCTTTGTGGTGGGGACACCTGAGAAACCGAGTGGCCCGCTCGGTACGGGAAATGTATTTGATATTCCAGGAATGATTTTCGCGTTTCTTACGATGCCCGCGGCTTTGGGGCTTGCACTTTTAGAGAATGACGCGGCTTCGAACGCGGATGAAAACTCTCTGGGTTATAAGAAATTTTTTACCGATCTTCAGTCTTACGCCATTTTCTTGATACCTCAACAGCGTCAACCGCTTGCTGCCGAGGCCATGAAATCAATGCAAGAGACTTTCGGCAAGGCGGGAACAGAAGCCCTGGCAAAAAAAGACGCGCATGTGCAGCTCGCTGCGGATTTGGCGGCGCGTGAGGGTAATCACGGTGCGGTGCATGATTATTTGTTTGGTAAAAATGAAAAGGCGCTCGATCCGTATATCGCGCGGGTTGTTGATGCCGGCCTGAAAAGCCCCTATCAATCGGGCCGCAAGCTTGACTTGGGAGCAATTGTGTCGGATGCCGCTCTCATTCAGGCCTACCTTGAATATGGTATCAAGCTTTCTTACGAGCGTGTGCCACCGACATCTCCGAATCTCAGGCAGCGAGTGGTTGCGGCTTATGAAGCTCGGCGCCAGGAATTGCGAAATCTTGAGGCTGCTTCGCGTTCTGAGGCTTCAATCAGCAGGCAGCAGGAGCTGCGTGTTCTTATTGAACGGTATGAGAGCACATCGGCTGTAAAGGAATATATTCGCTTACAAACACCTAATCCAATGGTAGAGCATATTCATGCGCGCAGTGCTATTCTCGAAAAATTAAGTGCGCCAAATCTTCAGCCCGCCGAGCGAAGAGCATTAGGGGCGGAAAGCAGGCGTATACTTAACGAAATGAGCAGTTTGGTTCAAAAAAGAAGCCTTGTTGACGGTAAATCAGAAAAAAAGGCAACACCCCTTTTGCCGGAAGCGCGCGATAAGTATGAACCGTCGTTTAATACAATCGAGGGCGGAAAAGAAAAGTTTCAGGCAGAATTTTTACGACAGCTGTCGCTTGACTTACATACCATGGGTTTTGTTAACCCTGACTCCGGCATTACTACCGGCGCGCATCTTTTTACGGGATTAATGTCTCGCAGTTTATCGGGCGAGCTTTTGGGCACCATATTGACCAAACAAGCTGACTATGGTTTGCAATCCTTGCGAATGGCGGCGGTGGAAGAATTGCGTAAACTAGATCCTTTGACGGCCGCGAAAATAGCCGTGGAGCAAGCTAATAAAATGGGCGCAGCCCAGTTGGCCGCGAAGCAAAGAGAAACAGAGAAAGCTAAGCAGGCTTCCACAGACCGGGCGCAGCCCGCTGATGCAAAATCGGAAGCGGCCCCTGCTGCGGCGACAACAGGCGTGAAACCGGCAGCTACAGCGGTTAAACCGGGCCAAGAGGCTGCACGGGTTTCCTCGATGGAATCTCGCCTGGGTGATTTTCTGCGCGATTCCGGAATCACGCTGCCCAAGGGTATGGATCCGGCCCTGTCACTTTTCTTGCGCAATAGCCGCGCGGATGCATTGATGCCATTTTTTGCGAAAATACTTTTGGAGCTGCCTCAAATTGCAAATCTTCCTCCGCCAACGCAGAAAGACCAGATAAAAACAGCCGCGAGCACAACTGAATCTTCACGCTCGGCGCGCATTGAAGTAACCCCTGAAGGTTTAATCCTCCGCATTCCCTCATCGAAAGAAATTAAGGAAAGTGCCACGCTCGAATTAAGTTTTGAAGGCCTTAAGATTTTGCGCCTTACCATGTCGCAAAGTAACGCTGTGATTTTTGAGTATCTTGGGCAACACAATCAGCTTGAAGCGGCTGATGTGATGAACAAGAAAATCGTAAAGAGTCGGGATGATTTACAGTCGCTTATTATGCAAAAGGCGCAGATCGACCTGCCCGGACGCGACGGCAAAAAATTATCCGAAACGGACCGTGTGTCCCAGCTGGCCGTCCTGCAAAAGAAAATTGACGGCCTTCAACGCGACATTCAGGTTCTTGAAAAAGCACTCCCTGCTTTACTTAAACTTAATTTTGAAGAAGCTTCGCGTCCCGGCTCGGGCGAAAACCTGGTTACGGCACTCACGAAGCAGGCGACGATAGAGGTTGCAGCAGAGAACGTCAAGATTTCGGATGCCAAGATTTCTTCCGCAGAGAAAGAGTTTGATCGCTTGTTTAAATCGACCAACTTCTTAGACGCGGAGGGTTTGAAGAAATGGCAACATGGCATTCTGCTTTTCTGGCATTCGCCTCGTGAATTTTTACGTCTTATTAGATTGAGTGAGAGTGATCGCGTAGAAGTTCGGGCAGAGCTTGCAAAAACAGAAAAAACAGCCGGGTATCTGCGCCTAATGGATTTACGCGCAGAACGATCCAGATGGCATGATCAGGCGCTAGGGTATACGGCGCACAAATCGGCAGAAATTCGCCGTATGGCTCAACTCAGCCTGGGAGACCAATATCTTGAGAGCGATCCAATGTCAACAGTCTTTCAAAAAATGTTTTTAAAAGAAGGCAGTGCGCCGGCTGATTTCATTCGCTTAATTGCACCTGAACTTGCGAGTCAGCATAGTGAAACGTTTAAAAAATTGGCCGAGGCGGCGAAATCAGAAACTAATCCTGAGGTCGTTGAGAGCTTGCGTTCGGAATTGCGGCAAATTATTTCTGAATCCGGGCATGCGAACGCTTTGCGTGAAAAATTAGGAGTTAATTTAAATTCCATTAAAAAGGCGAACAAAGACGTTGAAAATAAACTCGAACAGCGGCATGTTGAAGAATTAATGGATAAATTTATTAATTACGTGCTTGAGGGGATGATTTTTGAAGCAGGTGTTGCAAAGCTGAATCTGCTTTGGGATGCCACGAAAGCTCCCGGCAAAGAATATGTCGGCTTTTTATTCGGATTTGGAAAAAGTGACTTTGCGGACCGGTCTTATGCGGATTTCTTTAGCCGCGGAGACTCGCTCTTTTTAATCGCGGTTGGCATTGATCTCGGAATTGATATTTCGGCGGGTACGGGTATCGGTAAAACGCGCGGAGCGATTTTGGGGGCGGCGTTTCATACAGCCAATCGCCGGGACTTTAATGGGCGGCTTGATCGGGCGCGTGCTGCAAATCCAAATGCGCTGCCAGGTGTGTTCAGGCGCGGAGGCGTTGTGCTTGCGATGGAAGGTAAAGATGCCGCGGGTAAATATTTTGGTGAAAAAACAGAGGGTGATGGCGGATTAAAATGGATTCAAATCGCAAGAGCGTTGGGCCTTGAACTTGTGGATGGAAATAAATTTGTCGGGAACGGCAACCATGACTTTGCGGGCCTTCACGCTAAAATGGCCGCGCATGAAAAGAACGGCGTGCTTGTTTCAGATACGACATCCCTTGCGCATTTGAAGAATGCCGTGGACAACCCCGCCGGAATCGATTTGGTCCAATATATAAACCGCGAATTTGACCGCGTTGTTTTGGATGAGGCGCAATTCGCGGCATTCAGCCGGGTTGAAGCGATTATTGCCGATGGCAGCCGTGCCAAACCGGTGGGGGATATGGTTATTCGCTCGGGTTTTGAATTGATCAATGAGATTCGTAATTTGTTCGAAAGCAAGCGGCTTGAGGAA
>JAYSWD010000127.1:0-1375 GCA_043718225.1 Candidatus Omnitrophota bacterium | reverse complement strand
CCCGTTTTTAAGCGCGCCGTGTTCGCGCATATCGAGCGCTTCTTGCTGAGGAGCACCCGTATGTCCGCCATGAACGGCAGGAGCGTGAGAAGGTTTTGATTCAGAAGGGTTTGTGTTTGTCATAAGAAATGCAATTTATCATTAAATCAGTCCACAGTCCATAGTCAACGGTCCACAGATACAAAGCACCGGATGCAGGATACAAGACACAGGACAAGCGAAAGAGGACACATGACACCAGACACAGGACACAAGAAAAGAAAGAAAAGCGCCTAGAAGGGTTCCCCTTGTGTCTTGTGTCTTGTGTCTTGTGTCTTGTGTCTTGTGTCTTGTGTCCGAAGTCTGCCAACTGTGGGCTGTTTTAATGCTTCGCCCTCAACACACGGTCCGGTTTAATAACCGCCGCTTCAAGAGCTGTGAATTTAATGATCACAAAATCCTTGGGAAGAGTATTTTCAGATTCTTTGGTGGAATACTGTCCCATCAATCGCCGCACAATACGGTCCGCTTCGTAGGCAATCAAACGTTTTTCCCAGCTCTTGCAAGCCTCTTCATATTCACTTCCAGACGTGAGACTTTCGGCCGCCCCTGTCATCCGATACCCCGTGAAGGCCGCGTCATCCATAAAGGAAATCGAAAGCCGGGGATTAGCGGTGACATTGGTATAGGTTTGCGTGTGAGTGTAATCCAGAAAGTAAACCCGGTTAGGAGCCAGGACACCTACCAGCAATTTGGCCGCAGAATTCGGCTTCCCCGCAAGATCACAGGAAGCCACACTAATGACCTTCAGGTCCTTTTGATGATCCACAAAGTTTTCAAAAATTTGTTTAAAGTTCATGATGTCAGATTTCTTTTAGAGACACGGGTGAAGCCGGTATCTGAAATTGTTTTTTTAGCTGACTGACTGTTTTCAAAAGGCGTTCTGAGGAAACGAAACCGCTCAAACGCGATTGCTCCACACCCTCACTGTCAAAAAAAATCATGGTCGGGAGACCGTTAATTTTATAGTCGTCCGAAATTTTTTCAACTTTCTCTGAGCGCCCAAAAGACATATCTGCTTTAATGCGTTCAAAGGACGCGAGCGCGTCAATCACACGCGGGTCCCGGAAGGTGGTTTCCTTCATCTTCATGCAGGGAGCGCACCAGGCCGCATAAAAATCCATCACAACAGGTTTCCCTGAATTCCGGACCGCTGCCAAGTTTTCCGGGGAATGAGCCTTCCACTCCACTTGAGGTCCAGGGTTACACCCAAGCGCACTCAGCATAAAAAAACCTAGCAAAAAAGCGAATCGTGTTTTCATGGGCTTAGAGTACCGTGAGGGTTATCAAGATGCAAGAGCAAGAAAAGAGTGATAAGTCGTAAGTTTAATAAACA
>JAYSWD010000126.1:0-12676 GCA_043718225.1 Candidatus Omnitrophota bacterium | reverse complement strand
CCTCCGAGGGTCTAAATAACGCATTCCACCATGCCCGAATGCTGAAGGGGACAATTCACGTGCTAATATCAGGGGACATTTCATTAGCTTATGACACTCTGGTCTTTCGTCTATTGTCTATAGTCTATAGTCTGTTATAATTCCGCATGTCGATACCCGAACTGAATCTGGATCTCGTTTCTTCCCCCAAACTGACTCCCATGATGGAGCAGTACCGTTCCATAAAAAAGACATTGCCTTCCGCGACGATTCTCTTTTTCCGCCTGGGCGACTTTTACGAAATGTTTTTTGATGACGCTGTTCAAGGCGCCGAAATTCTGAATATTACTTTGACCGGTCGCGAAGCTGGCGCCGCGGGACGAATTCCGATGTGCGGTTTTCCTTATCACGCTTTTTCAGGGTATGTACGCCTTTTACTCGATAAAAATCTAAAAGTTGCCGTTTGCGAACAAATCGGTGATTCGTCCAAGACTAAAGGGCTCATGGAAAGAAAAGTCACGCGCCTGATTACGCCCGCGACTTATCTGGATGATGAAAATGCGTCGCGCACTTCCGAATATTTGGCAGCCGTGGTCCGTAAATCAGGCGAAGCCGCGATCGCTTATCTTGAGCTTGGAACGGGTGACTTTTGGGTGCGCCGCGTCAGTGAAGACCGCTTGCTCGACGAATTGGCTTTGATCCACCCGCGGGAAGTGATTTTTCCGAAGAGTTTAGCCGAAGGCGCGGTGAATGACTTTGCTAAAGAATGGCTTCACTCAGCGGTCAGTGTTTATGAAGACTGGATTTTTGAAGCAGCAGAGTCGGCCGACCGTCTGAAACAGGTTTTTCATTTGAGCGGCGCACAATCTTTAAGCTTTCATGATGACGCTTTGGCAGTCGGCGCCTGCGGTGCGGTGCTTTATTATCTGCATGATCATTTTCATCATGCTTTGGGGCATGTGCGAATTCCTAAAATGATTCAAGCGCAGGCCTGCATGATTCTTGACCGTCAGGCTCAAAAAAGCTTGGAGCTCGTTGCGAATGAACAGGGCCGCAAAGGCCTTGGAACTTTGTTTCGTGTTTTGGATGAAACATTGACCTCGATGGGCACGCGTCAGCTTGAAGAATGGATTTTGCGCCCGCTTGTACAGATAAAAGAAATTCATGCGCGTCAGGAGTCGATTAAAGAATTGGTTCAAAACCGGATGTCCGCCGAAACACTTACGGCACTGCTTTCGGGAATCCGCGATATTGAGCGTACGCTAAGCCGGCTGAATTCGGGCGTGGCGAACGCACGTGACCTTGTCAACCTCAAAAACTTTCTCAACCGCATTCCTGACTTAAGAACGGAGCTGAGCAGCCTCACGAGCGACTTATTGCTCGATTTCTCCAAAAAAATTCAGCCTTTTCCGGCTTTATGCCAAATGATCGAGTCCGCGATAGTGCCCGAGCCGCCGCTTACGCTGCGCGAAGGCAATATGATTCGCGAAAAATATTCGGCGGAATTGGATGAACATCGCCATCTTTCCCAAAACGGCAAGCAATGGATTTTAGATTTTCAACAGCGCGAAATTGAACGGACCGGAATTAAGTCGCTTAAAGTTAAATATTCGCAGGTATTCGGGTACGGAATCGAAATCAGCAAAAATAATTTAAATTCGGTTCCCGATAACTATATCCGCCGTCAAACGTTGGCGAATGCCGAACGTTTTGTTTTGCCCGAATTGACCGAGTGGGACCAGAAAATTTCCGGCGCGCAGGACAAAATGAAGTTGATGGAATACGATCTCTTTAATCAGGTCCGCGGGCGGATGATCGAACAGCTTGTGCCTTTGCAGGAAATGGCACGCGCGGTCGGCTCGCTTGACGCGCTGCTTGCGCTTGCGCGCGTGGCGGTTCAAAAAAGATGGGTTTGCCCGGATGTGAATGACGCGGATGTGATTCAAATCGAAGCGGGAAGGCATCCCGTCGTTGAAAGTATGATTCCGATGGGAAAATTTGTTGAGAACGATTTGCTGCTTAACCAAAAAGATCATCAGTTAATTATTTTAACCGGTCCCAATATGGCGGGGAAATCGACTTATATCCGTCAAACCGCGTTGATCGTATTGCTGGCGCAAATCGGCAGTTTTGTCCCAGCAAAAAACTGCAAGATCGGTGTGGTCGACCGTATTTTTACGCGCATCGGCGCTTCGGATGATTTAGCTCGCGGCGAAAGTACTTTTATGGTTGAAATGCTGGAAACTTCGCGGATTTTAAACGAAGCCACCGCGCGCAGTTTATTAATTTTAGATGAAGTCGGCCGCGGAACTTCAACTTTTGACGGCCTTAGTATCGCTTGGGCGATTTGTGAGCGACTAGCATCTTCCTTGGAGCCTACCGCACAGTCACGTTCTACCTCTGGGGCAAAGCCTCAACCGGCACAAGCAAGACCTCGAACATTATTTGCGACGCACTATCATGAGCTGACACAGCTCGAAGCGCATTTTCCTTCGATTTGTAATTACACGATGAAAGTCAAAGAATCTTCCGGTGAAGTTTTGTTTTTGCGCAAAGTCATTCGCGGCGCAAGCGACCGCAGTTACGGGATTCATGTCGCGCAGCTCGCGGGATTGCCCGCGGCTGTAACCGCACGCGCCAAAGAAATTTTAAAAGTCTTGGAAAAAGAAAATTCAGAGGCGATCCAAATTTTAGAAGGCGGACGGAAGCCTCTTCTTGGCTCTGCACCTTCGGCCACTTTATCTTTATCCTCTGCGGCTTCGCCGCAACCGGCCGCGCATCCGGTTATGGAGGAGTTAAAGCATCTGGATGTGAATTCGATGACGCCGATTGAGGCTTTGCAGAAGTTAGCGGATCTGAAAAAGCGGGCCGGACGTGATTAATAAAATTCAAATTCTTTCCGAGAAAATCGCGAATAAAATCGCCGCGGGCGAAGTCGTCGAGCGGCCCGCTTCAATCGTCAAAGAGCTTCTAGAGAATTCACTCGACGCGGGCGCGACTTCGATTGAAGTCACGGTACAGCACGGCGGCAAAAGCTTGATCCGCATCGCAGATAACGGTAGCGGAATGTCGCCGCAAGACGCGGAATTAGCTTTCAAGCGCCATGCCACGAGCAAAATCAAATCCGACGATGATTTAACGAATATCGCGTCATTTGGTTTCCGCGGTGAAGCGCTGCCGAGCATCGCGGCGGTTTCACGCATGACACTTGTGACGCGGCCGCCTGATGCCGAAACCGGCACCGAAATTTGGATGGTGGGCGGAGCGCTCGCCAAAGCCAGTGAAGCCGCCGCTTCGCCCGGAACCACGGTTGAAGTCCGTGATCTTTTTTTTAACACACCCGCGCGCCGCAAATTTTTAAAGCAGGATTCGACCGAATTTGGCCACATATATGAAGTGCTGGCTTCGGCCGCGCTAGCGAAACCGAAAGTGCATTTCATTTTCAAGAATCAGGAAAAGACGATTTGGGATCTTGCTGCTATTCCTGCCTCTGCGCCTGAGGCTCAACGGGAACCTAATCAGTATCGTGAACGAATTAAGGCAGTTTTGGGCGGGGACTGGGGCGATATGCTGATTCCCGTGGACGCGCAGATTCCGCATGTGCGGGTTTCGGGTTTTATCACCAAACCTGAATTCGCGCGCGGCAATCGCCTGACGCAATATATTTTTGTCAATCAACGCTGGGTTAAATCCTTCGCGGTGCAATATGCGATTGATGCGGGTTATCACGGCTTTTTGATGCATGGACGTTATCCCGCCGCGATTTTATTTGTGGATGTTCATCCGGAATATGTGGATGTTAACGTTCATCCGACAAAACAGCAGGTAAGGCTTTCCGGCGAAGCTTCGGTGAAATCGATGATTCAGAGCGCGATTGCGGATGCTTTGCGCAAAGCGCCTGACTTACGGCCGGCATTGGTTGATAAATCCTCCTCTATTTTTAAATCGAACCCCGATACTTTTTTTGCGCCGCGTGCGGACGTGGCCGAGAAAACAACAGTTCCGAATACTGATTTTACGGACGCGCCCGTTTCGCAATGGGAAACTGCCCTGCAGGAAACAGCGGCCTCCTTTTCAAGCGTGAAAGAACCTGAGCTCGCGGATTGGAAGCCGGTTACGGATGGTCGTCCGGTCATTACGAAAGTATTGGGCCAGGTGCACGGAACTTTTATCTTGGCCGAAACCGAGGAAGGGTATGTCGTTATTGACCAGCATGCCGCGCATGAAAAAATTCAATTTGAAAGCCTGCGCCAAAATCTTGAAAAATCAGAGCCTGTTTCCCAGCGGCTTTTAATTGAGGAAATGCTGGAAATGAATCCGCGCCATTTCGCGGTGTATGAAGAACATGAAGATTTTCTGCGGAAAATTGGATTTGATGTGGAATTGTTCGGCGAAAGAACGCTGGTTGTCCGCGCGGTTCCGAACGCTTTCCGTGATGAAAACCCAAAACACGTTTTGACCGCTTATTTTGAGCAAAAGGAAACCGGCGAGTCGGGAGTTAAGCTCGAACATTATCAAGCCGATTTGGCGGCGATGCTTGCCTGTAAAACACGGTCGGTGAAAGCGCATGATTCGCTTAATATGGAAGAAATGCGCCGGTTAACCGACGAACTCATGCGCTGCGAACATCCTTTTCATTGCCCGCACGGACGGCCGTCAATGCTCAAATATTCTTTCGCGGAACTTGAGCGACAATTTAAAAGAAAACTCTAAGTTGATGCCCATAGCCGATAGCACAAAGCCGATAGCCTTAATTATTTTCTTTTGGCTATGGGCTATTGGCTATGGGCTATTTGCTTATCCTCTTTCTGCAGAAACGGCGCATGTCGAACGCGTGATCGACGGCGATACGGTTGTTCTGAAGGAAGAGGGAACGCGCGTCCGTTTAATCGGAATCAACGCACCTGAAATTGAAAACCGTGATTACGGCCATCGCGGCGAGCCTTATGGCGAGGAGTCCAAGCTCGTTTTAAAGCAAATGGTTGAAGGCAAAGAAGTGGAGCTGCGCGACGGCCCCGAGAAAAAAGACCGATATGACCGCCGCCTCGCCTATATTTATTTACCGGATCATTTTTTCGTTAATCAAAATTTAATCGAAGTTGGTGCGGCTGAGGCTTACCGCAAGTTTGATCATCCTTATCGCAGTGAATTTATTCAAATCGAAAACCAGGCCAAACAAAAAAAACTTGGCATGTGGGCGATTGAAAAACGCGCGCCGACTTGGTGGGAAAGGCTTTTTGGAGTGAAGCGTTCATGAGCTCCCGGAAAGTGAATCAACCCTGGGACGCGATTGTGATTGGCGGCGGAATCGCGGGGCTGGGAGTCGCGCGCGCGCTCGTCTTAATAAAGAAGAAGGTTTTAGTTATCGATAAACCGTCGGCAGGGACAGCAAGCCCGCATGCCTCGGGAATTTTAGATCCCTTTGTTGACTTGGATTTCCGCTCCGAAATACTCGCGCTGACTATTCCCTCGGTAAAAAAATATCCGGTCTGGGTCCGGGAAATTGAATCTTTGAGCGGTCTCAAAACAGGCTATCAGAAAAATAATCTTGTTTACGTTGCCTTTACGGCGGCGGAAGAAAAAAACCTGCGGCGCTTTTTAAATCTTTCCGGCGTCAAACGCAAAATGTCATTGTCGTGGTTAAAACCCGAGGCCTTAAGGCAGCTCGAGCCTCAAATTTCTTCGGAAGTCCGCGGCGGCCTCTGTCTTCGGGCTGTCGCGAGAATTATTCCGGCACAATTGCTCAAAGCATTGCGGAGGGGGCTTGAATTGCGCGGCGTCTTATTTTTGACTTCGAATCAATTCCCCGAGCTTATAACGGAAAAAGGAAAGGCTATAGGAATTCGCCTGGGAAGCCGTTTATTCCTCTCAGATTGTATTGTGGGCTGTCTCGGAGCTTGGGCAGGTGCAGAAAATAAAAAATCGCATTTATTTCAGAGGGTTGAGCCGGTTCGCGGACAAGTGGCTATTTATAAACGCAAAACTCCTTTGCGGGTTTTATTGCATACTGTCGACGGCGGATATTTGATTCCCTGGATAAAAGGGCAGGTTTTAGCGGGTTCAACGGTTGAGACAGTGGGCTTTGACTCTCGTGTCACAAGTACGGGAAAAAGCCGGATTCATTGTTATGCAAGGCGGCTTTTACCCGAATTGGCCGGTAAAAAGCCGGTTCAAAGCTGGGCCGGATTGCGGCCGCGCAGTTTGACAAGAAGCCCAAAAATTGGAAAAACTCGAATCTCGGGTTATTATGTCGCGAACGGATATTATCGCTGCGGTATTTTAATCGGTTTTTATGCGGGCGAGCTTTTGGTTCAATCCATGGAATCAGGAAAGACTCCGCCGGAGCTGCGACCTTTTGGGAAATTTTAGATTTTATTGAATTGATTCGCCGGTTGGGCAAAGCCAGAGGCAAAATAAAATAGCAAGGAGAATCGAATGAAAGTTTTAATTGTTGAAGATGAAGCGAAAATGTCCAGCTTTCTCGAACGCGGTTTGAAGGAAGAAGGTTATGTTGTAGATATCGCGGCCGACGGCGCGCAGGGCTGGCAAAAAGCATCTGAAGGGCATTACGACCTTTTTATTGTCGATTGGATGATCCCGCAGCTTTCGGGTGTGGAACTTTGCAAAAAGATTCGGCAGGCCGGCGTTACGGTTCCGGTTATTTTGCTGACCGCTAAAGATTCCACTGAAGATAAAGTGGCGGGGCTTGACGCGGGCGCAGACGATTACATGACGAAACCCTTTAATTTTGACGAGCTTCTCGCGCGCGTGCGCGCGCTGATGCGCCGGCCGGCCAAAGTTTTGGAAGAAACCCATCTTGAATCGGGAAAGCTCAAACTTGATTTATTGCGCCGGCATGTTTATGTCGGGTCGGAGAAAGTCACTCTTTCGCAAAAAGAATTCAAATTGCTCGAATTTCTTCTGCGGCATAAAGACAATCCGGTTTCCAGAACTCAGATCGCCGAGCAGGTTTGGGATTTACAGTTTGACCCGATGAGCAACACCATCGATGTGTATGTTAATTTTCTGCGTAAAAAAATTACCCCAGATCAGTCCGGCTGCCGCATTGAGACTGTCCGCGGCGTAGGCTATCGTCTCGTGGATGCATAACAAAAATGCTGAAAAAGGTCATCCGCTGCGTTGCAAACTGCGCGCGATTTGCTTTAGCGAATCGCCAAACGATTTGCGGCTTGTGCCTGCCTGTCCGGCAGGCAGGTGGCGTACGTTTTAAGTACGCCTCCGCGGTCGCTTGTTTACGCCTTGCGCCTGAACCTTTTTGAGCCTTCTGAAATAAATGTTTTGATAGAAGAACCTGCAAAAAAGCAAAACGATGAATAATCTAGCTAACTGTAAATTTAATAACAAAGAGCTGCAATGATACGTCTTCAGTCGGTTAAAGTCCGGCTGACGCTTTGGTATGCGCTTGTCTTAAGCGTCTTTCTCGCGATTTTTTCTTTTATCATGTATGCGGAACTTTCCCGCGCGCTTTATTATGATGCCGAGAAAAACCTTTCCTGGTCGGCGCTTCAAGCCGAAGAAGCGCTTTTGCCCAGCCTGATTTCAAACCGTTCGATTGTCTCGGTTCTGCGCCGAAGTCCCCATGATAGGATGAAACCTTTTGATCCTGAAATAAACGCGAAAATTACCGGGGTTGTCCAGGAATGGGAGAAGCAGGCGAAGATTCTTTCTCACAGTCTTCAAATCATCCGCATTGTGGGCCTTGACCAAGAGGTTATTGCTTCCAATCTCGAAGGCTGGGAAAAAGATATTATTTTTCCTAATTTTGAGCGTGATTCCAACTTTATGGAAAATGGATCTTCCTATCAGACGATTCACTTCCAAAATAAACCGTTTCGCCTTTATTATCGGCTTCTTCGAGTGGAACGCCATCCCGTCCTGGTGATTCAAACCGCTTACGCGCTTTATGAAACGGAGCATACACTCAGACAGTTATCCGGCATGATTGCCGTCGGTATTCCGCTCGCGGTACTGTGCGCTTGTTTCGCGGGGTGGTTTCTTGCGCGCCGCTTTTTCCAGCCTGTCGACAGCATGACGCGCGAAGCGAAACAAATTACCGCCGCGCATTTGGAAAGCCGGCTGCCGCGCACTTATATGGGTGATGAAATTGACCGCCTCGCCGAAACTTTGAATGAGATGATCGACCGTCTTGAGCATTCGACGCGCGCCATGCGCGAGTTTAGTTCGGATGTGTCGCATGAACTCAAAACGCCGCTGGCGATTATACGCGGCGAATTGGATTTGATTCTGCGTAAAACCCGGACGCGGGAGGAAATTGATAAGGCTCTCGGGGTTGTCGGAGAAGAAGCCGACGAGATGATCCGTTTGGTGAATGATCTCATGATTCTTGTCAGAAGCGACGCGCGCCAGCTTCATCTGGATAAGAAAATTTTGCACGCCGTGCATATCCTGGAGCCGCTGGTGGATCGTTTTCAAGAGCGCGCACGCCAAAAAGGCGTGAGGCTGCATTGGAGTCCGCAAGCTGATTTTACTTTTGAAGCCGATGAAGGCCATTTTAAACGTGTGATGATCAATTTGGTTGATAACGCACTTAAATTTACAGATTCCGGCGGCGAGGTCATTGTCTCGATCATTCTGCAGGAAGGAATGGCCATGGTGGAAGTGCGCGATAATGGAATCGGCATTACTCCCGAAAACCAGCCTAAAATCTTTATGCGTTTTTTCCGTGATGAAAAAGCCCGTGCCCGTGAAGGTTCGGGGTTAGGCCTGAGCATCGTTAAGGCGATTTGCGACGCGCATGCCTGGGAGCTCGGCTTAGAAAGTCTGCCCGGTCAGGGAACGGCGATTCGTATTTTTATTCCCACCTCTGCATCGGCATGACAGCACTGCCAACATAAGTTGCAGAATAGCGCTTCAATTTTTGCGGTTTCAACCGATAATTATGTCAGGCAATTATTATGAAGAAAATTCAATCCCAACTTATCAAGCCTTTCGTCGAAAAAATGGAAAGAGAATGGCAATCCTTGTACGACAAGGTGCGGGAATCCAAAATTCCCGAAGCAGTGGAGCTTTGTCCGGTTGTTGAAAAGCATTTAGGCGAATTAAAACAATTGATTTCTGAGTCTACGAATGGAGAAGATCCGCGAGCGAACTCTACAGGTAGTGTTCATGATTTTATACGTCAATCAAAAATGGATTTGCGAACCGCCGAGCGCCGTTGGCAGCGCCATTTGGTTTCTACTGAGCGTGTTAAAACCCGTTTCGCGAATCATTCCGTTAAGTTTCCTTCGCCGATTCAGCCTCTCAACTTCTGACGCGCCGATTTTTTTTGCAACGCGCAAAAAGGCTTCTTTTTCCTTGCCATTACGTCTCTATTTCGTAAGATATCGAGCGAAAGATGTCCTGCTTTCATGTTTTAATCACTTTTTACTTTCTTTTTACTTAGCAGCCCCCTTTTTTGTTTTGGATGATGGGGGGAAGGAACAAGAATGACCGTCTTAAGCCGAGATCAAATTGAATTACGTTTGATCAAGAGAGTAGAAGATTTTGAGCGCGGCTACCGCCAGAATGTTGCCGTTCTGGGGTGCGCGGGAGTTGGGAAGACAAAGCTCATTTCCAAAATCTTTGACCATATCCGCAACCGCGAAACTCTCCTTCCGGTTTTAATTTCAATCGGCGATGTGGCCGCTCCGCATTTGTTTTCCTATTGGATACGCTGCCTGCTTATTTCAGCGCTTCAGGCGCCCGAAACTTCCGTTGAATTGCTGCTCGAATCGGCCGAGTCTTTCATCCCCAAAACCTGCAAGGCCGCCCGGCATATTCTCAAATTAAACAAGCAGGGGAGTTCGGCGCTCGCCGTCAGAGAATTGTTTGCTTTAGGCGGGCAGCTTGCGGAGGAAACAGGCCGTAAAGTGGTTTTTTTCCTGGATGAACTGTTGGCTTTGGAAAAATTCTCAGCTCATGACGTTTATTCCATTTTCGGCAACCGCCTCATGATGGAAAAAGAGGCGCTTTTTATCGTGACCAGCTCGGATCCGCGCCGAGCCCGCAAAATCTTTTCCGAGAAACTGGCGCTGCTCTTTAGTAACTTTGAAAGCCTGGATGTACAACCGTTCGGCTTCCGCGAAATGAATGCTGCGATTGACGGACGGGCTTGCGGCACCTACTTATCGCTGCCGGCTCGCCGATTTCTATTTCAAATGACGGACGGGGAACCGCGTTATTTAGATGCCTTGCTCCGGGTTTTGGATGAATCCGTTTGTTCTGATCCGCGCCGCCACCTGGGTGCCGCAGTTTTATTCGAAGCGGTTATCCGCGAAGTGTTGGAAGCGGACGGGCGTATCTCCCTGGATTTTCAAAAAAGAGTTTCTTCTTTTCGCCGAACGATCCGCGAACGCGAAAGTCTTGTGGAAGAAGCGGTGTCTGTTTTTGGAGCCGGACGGTTAAAACCCGGAGCCTTGGCGGCGGTGTTAGGTTTGAAGCTTGCCGAAACAAAAAAATTAATCGCGCGCATGGAAGAAGAAAATTGGTTAATTTCAGGCGGGACTTCTTATTCTTTGAAGGATTCTCTTTTCCGGTTTTGGGCCGCTGAATACCTTTCAATCGCCTGTTCGGGACAGCTAACAAATCAAAAAACGCGCCGCAGCCGTTGGACGCGCCGGCTGGGTCAAATTTATGAAACCTGTTTCGAGTCGGACTCAAGCAAAGTCGTCGCTCGTTTGGAATCTCTGTTAAAATTGTTTCGGTCGGAAACCGTAGTTTTAGAAGGCCGTAAGATTACGGGCGCGCATTTTCAGGATGTGCATTGTTCGACTCTCGCCGATGGACAATGGATGGTAAAAGCCCAAACCGCGAAGGAAAACCGTTTTTTCCTCGCCTCAACTCAGGAGTTACGCGAGCAGGATGTCGATAATTTTTGGAATGCTTCCGGCGGCCGCAAGAAGCCCGCGCGCAGAATCTTAGTTGCCGCGGCGGGGATCGAGCAGAATGCCAGATTATTCGCTCAGCAAAACCGCATGGAAATATGGGATTTAAGGTTTTTCAACCTTGTGCTTGATTTTTACGGGCTGCCCAAGCTGATCATGGAGCGGCGCGGCCCGGTTTGGGAAGAAAATGTTCCCTGGGCCGGGTCACAAAGTCTTTTTAGCACTGTGCCGGCATAGCAGTAAATGGACGGGAGATGAACAAAAAAACTTTAAGTTCAAAAAAAAATCTCAGCGTCATTGAACGTTATCTTCTCCCCAGCATTGCGTGGCAGGAGGGCTTTCGCGATTTCAATAAACTTTTTGGCCGGCCCGAATGCTGGCTTTTTATTTCTCCCGCCACGGCCGAATCAAAATTACTCCAGCTAGAACGTAAAGGCTCAATTTCTTCCGGTCCTTTGACTTCGGAAAAAACTAGCACTTCGCATTTTCTAAAAAAATTTGGAGATCAATGGCTTGATCATGCCGATATGCAGGAAACTTTACCCGCTCTTTTCCGGACTAGCCGCGGGCGTTTGGGGCTGATGGTGGGGTTAAGCCATTTAGGAAGCCACAAGGGCTTTTTGTTTTTGACGGGTTTTCCCGCGAATGTCGAGAGCCGGTTAAAAAAGCATCTTGAGCCGCTGGTGAAACCCTTTCATCATTTTGTTCAAGCTCAGCTGGAAATCGCTTACAAAAATTTTGAACTCAATAATTTTTATGAAACCGTGCATCCGCGCGCTTTGGCGCTTTCAACTATGCACTCCGTGCATCGCGTCATCAGCGCTTCTTTGCGACTTAAAGACTTATTGCCGCGCATCGGCCGTTTAAGCGCGCAGATACTTAAAGCGCAGGGCTGTTCGATTCTTTTGATGGAAGAGGACGGCAAACACCTGATGCCTTTTTTTACTTTAGGTCAGCATCCCCGGTTTGTGCACCATCAGCGCATTCATGTGGGGCGCGGAATCGAAGGTCGCATCGCGGATACAGGGGAATTCCGGCTTTCAACGGGTTTTATCGGCGTGCCGTTTATCGAGCATGATGTCGTAGGTGTAATTATGCTTTGGAATAAAGTCGACAGGCAGGCATTCTCGGCAACCGACCTTGAGATTTTAAAGTCATTGTCGGAGCAAGCCGTAGTCGCGATTAAAAACGCCCAGCTTTATGAGAGAACCGAAGAATTGACCATGGGAAGTATCCGCACCATTACCGGGCTTCTGGAGCACCAGTTCGGCAAAGACCGTTCCCATCTGGCGTTGGTGGCGGAGATCAGTTTGGAAGTCGGTAAACGGGTGGGGCTGATGGGAAATGAAATGGTTAACTTAGAGCGGGGAATTTTGCTGCTCGACGTGGGGCAATTGGTTCAGCCGGAACTCACTCTAGAAAAAAAGGAACCTCTAAGCAAGAAAGAGTTCCAGACCCTTCGGTCGCTGCCCGTAAAAGCCGCCAATTTGCTTAAATCGATTTCGTCTTTAAAGCCCGCTTTACCGATTATTCTTCACCGCCATGAGAGATTTGACGGGAAAGGCTATCCGCAAGGGTTGAAGGGTGAGCAAATTCCCATGGGCGCACGGATTGTATCCGTTGTGGATTCATTTGCCGCCATGCTTTCTAAGAGGCATTACCGCAAGCCTAAAACGATTGATGAGGCCCTGCATGAAATTGTCATCCATAAGAATTCTCAGTTTGACCCCCTTGTGGTTGACACTTTCTTGAAAGTTGTCAAAAACGATGCTATGTTAGGCAAAATTCAAAGC
>JAYSWD010000125.1:0-1383 GCA_043718225.1 Candidatus Omnitrophota bacterium | reverse complement strand
CTTGACTCCATGCACCCATTGCGGAGTGCTTTCGACATCCGCGAGCATGGCCCACACTTTTTCAACGGGAGCGTTGAATTGATAATCTAGTTTTATTTGATTCATAAAATCTCGCATTTCGTATCTCGTGAAACGTATCTCGCCGCTTCACTCTTCACGTTTTACACTTCACGCGTAATTTAGCGAAGCTCAATTGCGACGGGGCAGTGATCTGAGCCCAGCACTGCCGTCAAGTTATAAGCTTTGGTTACATCCGGCAAAAGCTCTTTTGTCACAAAATGATAATCGATTCTCCACCCCACATTTCTTTCACGCGCGAAACTTTTCATATCCCACCAGGTGTATTGATTGGGTTCCTGAACAAATTCGCGGAAAACATCAACATGTCCTGCCTTTACCCACTCATCCAGCCAGGCACGCTCACTCAGTAAAAATCCCGATATGTTCGCGTTTTCCTTGGGGCGTGCGAGATCAATTTCCTTATGCGCCGTATTGTAGTCACCAGAAATAATCAAACGCGGCTGTTTCTTTTTCAATTTCTTAATATAACTCATCGTTTCCGCGTAAAAATCCAATTTGTACTGTAGGCGCTCTTCGCGCGCTTTGCCGTTTGGAAAGTAAATCGAAAGAAAACTGAAGTCGTCATAATCGGCTTGAATAACACGGCCCTCGGAATCAAATCTGGAACCTTCATAGCCGAAGCTGACATTGTTCGGCTTTTGTTTTGAAAAAATCGCGACGCCGCTGTAGCCTTTGCGTTCGCATTTACTCCAATAGGTGTTGTAGCCGGGAGGATGCATTAAAAATACGTCAAGCTGGTCGGAAGAAGCTTTTGTTTCCTGCAGTCCCAAGATATCGGGCGATTCCTTTGCAAGCCAGTCCAAAAACCCTTTCTTTTGGACCGCGCGCACCCCGTTTACATTCCAAGATAATATTTTCATCTCAGCCTTTCTTTTAGATGAGCAGGCATTGTAACAAAAGAAGCCTTTTTATGCACTCCAAGGAGTTGATTTATCCTGTATAATTTACAAATGCCTCAAAAAAAGACTCTGATGATTTCGCTATTTTGCTGCGCTTCGCTTTTTTTAATGCCGCATCTGCTTGCCCAAGACAACTATGTCCGTTTTCAAAATGCCGACTTTCCCACTTATGAAGAATTAAAGACCCTTTCTTTAAAACCGCATCCCGACGGCCCGTTGGAAGATAAAGTTCTGAAGTTTTTTAATACCCCGATCATCAGCAATGAAGCTTATTACGCGGGCGCCAAACCTTTTCAGCCCTCGGATCCCCGCATCGGAAAATTTTTACGCGTCGTCACGTGGAATATCGAAAAATCCTTCGAAATGCCGCGCGTAATTGAAATGATGACGAACCGCTCAAAAA
>JAYSWD010000124.1:0-12735 GCA_043718225.1 Candidatus Omnitrophota bacterium | reverse complement strand
GCGGAAAATTAGCGGGCGCGCAAATTCCTCCCGGCGCCCGCTTTGTGATTGCCGCCGATACCGTCGTTTCTCTTCACGGAACAATTTACGGAAAACCTTCCAGCCTGACCCACGCAGAAAAAATGCTAAAAAAACTTTCGGGAAATATACATGATGTTTTTACGGGGTGGACGATCCGCGACTTGGCCTCCGGAAAAATAGTCAGCCGCTGCGTTCGTTCCCGCGTGAAAATCCGGAGCCTTAAGCAGGCTGAAATCCAAAAATATTTTAAAAAAATGAACCCTCTGGACAAAGCCGGTTCATACGCCGTGCAATCGCGGCCTTCGGTTGTAGAATTCATCAAAGGTTCATATTCGAATGTGATGGGATTTCCTATGGAAGATTTTGAAAAAGTTATCGCAAAGATTTCCAAGAGGCCCAGGCGTGCAAAAAAATAACTGTCCGATCATTTTTTGTTTTGCAGCCGCGCTGATTCTTTTTAGCCCGGTTGTCTTAGCCGAAGACCCGGAAGATTATAAGATTCTTCGTGAAATTGTAGTCAATGAGTTCAAAAAAGAAGCTCCGGTCGAGCAAGGGGATAATCTTTCCGGAGTTCTGAGGATTTTTAAAACATCCGAAAAGAAGGTTTCAATTATTTTAGGGGCATGCTTCGATCAAGGCGCGGAAGTTGACGCGGGTCTTTTCAAAACGCTTTATGAAAAGCAGGTTCCTGTTTCTCTCTTTGTAGATCAGGGTTGGCTGAGGAAAAACCCCGCTGAAGTTAAACAGATTATTTTATCCAAAAATGTCACACTTGAAAATCACGGTTTGAATTGCAGAGCTCTCTCTGTTGCCGGAAAAAGCGTGAAAGGCCAGTCTCAAACTGCCGGAGTTGATGAGGCCTTTGAAGAGATTGAAAGAAACGCGCGGGAGATCGAACAGCTTTCGGGCCGTCTGCCCAGATTCTATAAAGCCGGATATGATGCTTATGACAATGTGGCCCTAAAGATTGTTTCCGTACTGGGTTATATCGCTGTTCAAGGCGATTTGAAATTGCGGTCTCGCGATGTTGAATCCGAAGCTTCGCTAAAAAACTTTCTGGATAAAGTGAAGCCCGGTTCAATTATTCTGATTCCGGCAAACCGCGCAGTGGCTGTGGGGGTATCGAAATTACTCGCGGGACTTACGCAAAACGGATACCAGATTGTCAGCCTTGATGATGTAGTGAATGCGGAAGAAAGCCTCTGAACAGCATGCCGCGCCGCTTTTCTAATACAACAGAAAGTATTTTTTCATATCTTCCCGGTAAAAAGACCGCCAAAGATTCCACAGTTGATTTTTTGAAGCAATCCGGATTTTTAATGCAAGAAATCATTCAAACTCGTGAAGGAAAATGGGAACAGGTCCGTGTCTATTCTACTGGTTCCGCCCGAGCCCGCCGGCTAAAAACACTTTTTTATAGAGAAAAAATTCCGAAAGTTCTTTTTTCCGAGCGCACTCTGGCCTATAAAGAATGGGCGGAGAAATGGAAAGAGGATTATAAAATCCAACCGCTTGGGAAAACTTTGGTGATTGTTCCGGCTTGGCGAATAAATGAATTTAATCCCGCGGAATTTTTAAAACGAATTCCGGTTTGGATTGATCCGTTAAGCGCTTTCGGATCAGGGGAACATGAAACGACGCGCTTAGTGGTGCGGCTTATAGAAAATTTGCGCAATCGATTTGTATCATTTCTGGATGTCGGGGCGGGGACGGGAATTCTTTCAATCGCCGCGGCTCATTGCGGCGCGCGAAAAGTTACGGGATTTGACAATGACAAGCCTTCCGCCGAATGTGCGCAGTTTAATTTTCACCAAAATAATATTCTGGGAACAGAAGCCAGCTTTTTTTGCGCGGAATTGGCGCAGTTTAAGCCTAGGCTAAAATTTGATTTAGTGTGCGCGAATATTAATTCTCATATTTTAGAAAATTACCGCAAACAGATTGTCGCCGCGGCAAAGAAAGGCGGATGGGTATTGGTATCGGGAATTTTGCATCAAACATACGATTCTTTTCGCGAAGCATTTGATGGAAAGAACCTGCGGTGTTTAAAAGTTTTGCGTGGCCGCCGCTGGGTCGCGGTTTTATTTCGCAAGCTTCAGTAATTAATAACGGAAATTCCAATCGGGCTGAGAGTAGATTTCAGATTTTAGTTTTGTAATATCCGGTAAATCAGCCATAAGTTTGTTTGCGGCCCATACCTTTCGAAGTGATGAGATGATGGTTTGCTTTTCTAACGGAATATTAGTCAGAAAATCCGTATGGCTGCGTTTGGTGCGATAAGCGGGTTCACGGTCGGGTTTGCCTAGATAAAGCGGGATTTTAGGAAGAGCAAAGTTGTATAGAAAAGTTCCATGGAAGAAAAAGAATTTTTTTCCGCGTCGCATGGCGTTTCCCGAAAACTTTCGCCCTTGCCAGGTTAAATCACTAATGCCTTGAATTTTTATTCCGCCGGGCAGTTTCCAACCTGCGGAAGCTGCCAGATTTTTTTCCATAATTTGTTTTGTATCTGACTTGATCCCCGAATTTTCAGATGCTTCAAGGATCAATGTGAAGTTTAAGCAGCCGGGGCCCTGCAGAACTGTGGCGCCGCCGCTTTTTCTGCGCAATATAGTAATTTTGTCTTTCTTACAAGAGATGCGACGAACTTCATTTTTCCATTTACTTGAATAGCCGAGGACCACGAAATAGACGGGAGATTCCCATACTCTCAGAACTTCGCCGTGGAGTCCGGCTTCCGCGTTGAGGAGCAGGGTTTCATCCAATGCGAGATTGGATTCCGGATCCGGAAAAGAGTGGTTAAGGAACAGCATAGACTCACATTATCACGCCTTCGTAAAGCACTCAAGTTAGGGGTTTTATAAAAGGTCAAAAAAGATTTGATTGGGGGGGGAGATTCATGTAAATTGGTGGCTCATTTTGAGCCCAACTCGGGTGTTTCTAATACTTTATCATCTATGAAATCCAAGAAAAATATGAGCACAGCACAAGACAATGAAAACGCCCTGACCGACTTACCTGCGGTGGGTAGCCCCACTCCTTTACAAAAAAACATTACCGACGAAAATACGCAAGAATGGCAAAAGTGGATTGACTCTCTTGAGCATATACTTGAAGTAGCCTTGAAAGACCAAGCCGGCCCCGACCGCGCGCCCTATATTATGGACATGCTGATTAAGCGTCTCCGCAAGTCCGGCATTCCTTTGCCGGCACCCGTAAGCACACCTTATATTAATACTATCCCGGCCACGGAAGAGCCGGAATATCCCGGCGACCGTGAAATTGAACGCCGGATTAAGAGTTTGGTGCGCTGGAATGCGATGGCAATGGTGGTTAAGGCGAATGAGGTTCACCCGGGTTTGGGCGGGCATATTTCAACTTTTGCGTCTAGTGCCACTCTTTATGAAGTCGGATTTAATCATTTTTTCCATGGCGGCGACAAAGCAGGACGTCCCGCGGATTTTATTTATTTTCAAGGCCATGCTTCTCCCGGTAATTACGCGCGCGCCTATCTCGAACGTCGGTTGAATAAAGAACATCTCCATAATTTTCGCCAGGAACTTGCTCCGGGCGGCGGACTATCATCTTATCCGCACCCTTATCTCATGCCGGACTTCTGGCAATTTCCGACCGTGTCCATGGGCTTAGGGCCGATCATGTCAATTTATTCAGCCCGCTTTTTGAATTATATGAAAGCCCGCGGACTATTCACGGGCGAAATGCCCAAGGTTTGGTCTTATGTCGGAGACGGCGAAACAGGCGAACCGGAAACATTCGGAGCGCTTAATTTTGCCGGGCGCGACAAACTCGATAATTTGATTTGGGTTGTAAATTGCAATCTTCAGCGCTTGGACGGCCCGGTTCACGGCAACGGAAAAATTATTCAGGAATTTGAATCAGTTTTCCGCGGCGCGGGTTGGAACGTAATCAAAGTGATTTGGGGATCGGAATGGGATGAGCTCATGAAAAAAGACGCCAAGGGCTTGCTCATGAAGCGTATGAGCGAATGCTGCGACGGTGATTATCAAAAGTATTCGGTTGAACCCGGAAGCTATACCCGCAAACATTTCTTTGGAAAATATCCCGAGTTGCTTGCTATGGTAAACCACCTGACCGATGTGCAAATCACAAAACTGCTCCGCGGCGGACATGATCCCAAAAAAGTTTATGCTGCTTATAAATCCGCGATTGAGCATAAAGGCCAGCCGACAGTGATTCTTGCTAAAACTATTAAAGGTTACGGATTGGGCGAAGCCGGTGAAGGCCGCAACGTGACGCATCAACAGAAGAAACTGAATGAGAAAGAATTGCGCGAATTCCGCCAACGTTTTGATATTCCGATCGGCGATGAAGAAATTGTCACAACTCCTTTTTACCGTCCGCCTGTGGACAGTCCTGAAATGAAATATCTTTTCGAGCGCCGCAAAGCGTTGGGCGGATTCGTTCCCGAGCGCAAAATTAAAGCAACTTTACTTCAAACGCCGGGATCAGATTATTTCGAAGAATTTTCAAAAGGTTCCGGTGAAGCCGAAGTTTCAACGACCATGGCTTTTGTTCGTATTTTGACGAAGCTTTTGCGCGAACCGAATATCGGAAAAAATATTGTTCCGATTATTCCCGACGAAGCGCGCACATTTGGTATGGACGCGCTTTTCCGCCAGGTTGGTATCTATGCGCCGCAGGGGCAGCTTTACGAGCCTGTGGATATTGAATCCTTGCTTTATTTCAAGGAAGCCAAAGACGGCCAAATTCTTGAAGAGGGAATTAACGAAGCCGGTTCAATGTGTTCGTTTATCGCCGCGGGAACCGCGCATGCGACCATCGGAACTTACATGATTCCGTTTTATATTTATTATTCGATGTTCGGTTTTCAGCGTGTCGGTGATTTGATTTGGCTTGCCGGCGATATTCGCGCTAAAGGATTTATGCTTGGCGGAACTTCCGGCCGGACCACCTTAAACGGCGAGGGTTTGCAGCATCAAGACGGACATAGTCAATTGATGGCAAGTACGATCCCGAGCCTTGTGGCTTATGATCCCGCATTTGCCTATGAACTCGCTGTGATTATTGAAGACGGTATCGACCGGATGTATAAAAAAGGCGAAGAACTTTTTTACTATTTGAGTGTCTACAACGAAAATCATGTCATGCCCGCGATGCCTGCAGGCTGCCGCGATGGTATTTTGAAAGGCCTCTATAAATTTAAGGCCAGCGATAAAAAACTAAAATTGCGCGCCCAGCTTTTAGGAAGTGGGCCGATTATTCAATCCGCGCTTAAAGCTCAAATAATGCTTGAGAAGTATGGCGTGGCCGCGGATGTTTGGTCTGTGACCAGCTATAACCAGCTTCGCCGAGAGGCTCTTGAAGTTCAGCGTACGAACCGTCTTAACCCCACTTCAAAACCGAAGCAATCTTATGTTGAACAGGTTTTTGATAAACAGGAAGGCGTGTTTGTGGCGGTTTCCGACAATATGAAGATTGTCGCCGAGCAAATTACACCATGGGTTCCGGGTAAATTTACGGTGCTTGGAACGGACGGATTCGGTCGCAGTGATACTCGTCCGCAATTACGCCGCTTTTTTGAAATTGACGCGGAAAGCGTTGTGATCGCGACATTGTATGCATTGCTGGAAAAAGGCGAAATTGATTCAAAAATTGTTAAACAGGCTATGGATGATTTGAACTATTCTGCCGAAAAAACTTACCCTCATATAGTAATATGAGAGTAAGTTTTTTTTATTTATTATGCTCTGAGCCTTCGGCTCAACCGCAATACAGACATTAGGAGTTAAGACAATGGAAGTTCGTTTACCGCAGTTGGGTGAGGGTGCCGATACGGGCACGGTTGTTAATATTCTTGTTAAGGTCGGCGAGGCTGTCAAAAAAAATCAAACTCTGATCGAGCTTGAAAGCGGTAAAGCTGTCGCCCCTATTCCTTCCACAGGCGACGGAACGATTCAAACTTTAAATGTTAAACAAGGCGATAAAGTTTCAGTCGGACAACTCATTGCGACGCTGTCTGGTTCAAGCTCTGCGCCTGCGGCGCAACCGCAACAAGCAGCTCCCACACAAAGTTTTAATCCCGCGCCGCAACAAAATTTTTCTCAACCTCAGCAGGCAGCGCCTTCGCAAGTTCTTCCTCCGGCCGGTGCGTATCAATATCAGTCACAAAGCGGTTTCCCGCCCGCGGCAGCGCCTTCGGTGCGTGCAATGGCGCGTGATTTAGGAATCGATCTTGGCCGCGTACGCGGGACAGAAAATGGCGGCCGCATTGGCTTGGCGGATTTGCGAAATTATTTCATGCAGATTCAAGCCATGGCATTCGCTTCGCCTGGAAGCGCCGCGGTTCCCGCTGCCTCAGCGCAACCGCCGGCAACTTCGGTGGATTTTTCTCAATGGGGACCGGTAACAAAAAAACCGCTTACCGGTTTACGTCGCGCAATCGCGAAGCAAATGAGCAGTTCTTGGACCACTATCCCGCATGTAACCCAGTTTGATGACGCGGATGTGACCGTGATCAGCCAACTGCGGAAAAAATACGCGGCGGACTATGAAAAGAAAGGCGCGAATCTGACTTTGACCTCGATTATCTTGAAAGCGGTTACGGTAGCGCTAAAAAAGCATCCGGTTCTTAATTCAAGCATTGACCTTGAAAAAGACGAATTAATTTTAAAAGACTACATTCATCTGGGTGTCGCTGTGGACACAGACCAGGGTTTGATTGTTCCTGTGATTCGCAATGCCGATAAGAAATCAATTTTTGAATTAGCGGCAGAGCTCGGGCAGCTTGCGGAAAAAACACGCGCGCGTAAAATTTCGGGCGAAGAACTTAAGGGCGGCACATTTACAATTTCGAATTTAGGGGGAATTGGCGGCGGGCATTTTACGCCGATTGTGAATAAGCCCGAAGTCGCGATTCTCGGTATCGGGCGCGGCGTTCCTAAAACGGTTGTGGTTGACGGTAAGGTCGTCATCCGGACATTAATGCCGGTTTGCGTTTCTTATGATCACCGCGTTGTTGACGGCGCGGATGGCGCGCGGTTCACGCGGTCTTTTGTCGAAGCTTTAGAGAAAATTTCTGATTCCGACATTAAGTTAAGCTCCGCGGCAAAGCCGCCAGCAGCGGTTGGGTCGAAGACGCAGAGCAAAAAAAAGACAGGGAAGAAATAAGATGGCAAAAATTGAAGCTGATATTGTTGTATTAGGCGCGGGTCCCGGCGGTTATGCGGCCGCTTTTTACGCGGCGACAAAAGGCAGGAAAGTTTTATTGATCGAAAGAGACGCTCGGTTAGGCGGAGTTTGTCTTAATCGCGGCTGTATTCCGTCAAAGGCTTTATTGCATGCCACGGGCTTATTGAGTGAAGTTAAAGTGAGCGGACAGTATGGTATTGAATTTGGGGCACCAAAAATTAATTTAGAAAAACTGCGCGCTTGGAAAGAATCCATTCTCACTAAGTTAGCGGAAGGGATTCGGGGATTGGCAAAACGCCGGCAAGTCGAAGTGATCCAGGGCCGCGGTCATTTTCAGGGCGGAAACGTTCTGCGTTTAGAAACTGAAGACGGCCAAAAATTTATTCATTATAAAAAACTGATTCTTGCCGTCGGATCTTCGCCCGCATTGCCCGCCGTATTTGATTTGGGCAATAAACGCATCATGACCTCAACCGAAGCTTTGGAGCTTGAAGAAATTCCGGAAACTTTGCTGGTGGTGGGAGGCGGTTATATCGGTATGGAGCTTGGCACGGTGTATGCCGAGCTGGGCAGCAAGGTGACCATTGTCGAAGCGCTGGATGCTATTTTGGCGGGCGCCGATCAGGATTTGGCGCGCCCTGTTCAGGAATATGCGAAGAATAACTTCAAAGAAGTGCGGGTCAAAGCGAAAGTTGTCAAAATGGCAACACATGGCAAACAAATTAAAGTCAATATGGAATACGAAGGCAAGAAGTTGGAAGAAGTTTATGACCGTGTTCTCGTATCTGTGGGGCGCGTCCCCAACACCGGTGACTTGGGACTCAAAAGCACATCCGTTCAGTTGGACGCAAAGGGTTTTATTAAAGTCAATCCAAGCCAGCAAACGGATGATCCGGATATTTATGCGATCGGTGACGTTGTCGGCGGATTAATGCTCGCGCACAAGGCTTCAAAAGAAGCGCGTATTGCCGTGGACCAAATTTGCGGCGGCAGCAGCGTTTTTGAAGATGTTGTTATTCCCGCGGTTGTTTTTACAAACCCGGAAGTGGCTTGGTGCGGTTTAACGGAATCAGAAGCGCGGCAAAAAAATATTGCCGTTGAAGTGGTGAAGTTTCCCTGGGCCGCTAGCGGCCGCGCAATGACATTGGACCGTACCGAAGGTTTAACCAAGCTGATTATTGAACCGGGAACCGAACGGATTTTAGGAGTCGGAATGGTCGGTGTCGGAGCGGGTGATATGATTGCGGAAGGTGTTTTGGCTGTGGAAATGGGCGCGACCGCGCTTGATTTAGCGGAATGCGTTCATCCTCACCCCACTCTTTCAGAAACCCTGCAAGAAGCGGCAGAAATGTTTTACGGACATTCTTCGCATGCGTATTCGCGGCCGCGCGAACACGCCGAGCTTTCATAATTGCGATTCTCGATCAAGCTTGAATCGCGTGTCAAGTTAGTTGAGTATTAAAATATAGACCCGGTAGAGCTTTTTTCGGTATCAAAGCGTCTTGCTATATAATGAGCCAGGTGAAAAATGCGACCCATACAACAGCTTATTAAAAGTATAAAAATCGGACAAATTGTGAATCCGCGGCTTATTCAGGCACCGCCTGAAATTACTGTGCGTACAGCCGTGGAAATTATGCAAAATAACAAGTCCGGCTACATTGTGGTCGCGGACCATCAGAAAAAAGTAGTCGGCATTTTTACCGAAACCGACGTTCTGCAGAAAATTTTTGGGAAAAAAGATGTTTGGGATAAGCCTGTTTCACAATTTATGACTCATAACCCCAAGGTTTTGAGCGTGCGCGATACAGTAGGCCAGGCGATCGAACTGATGGGCAAAAATCATTTTTATCATATTCCGCTTGTGGATGAAAAAGCATCACTTGTGAATGTTATTTCTGTGCGGACTTTGATTCGCTTTTTGGCAGAATTTTATCCGACAGAAATTTATAATTTACCCCCCAAGTATGACCAAATCATGGAAACCGCCGAGGGTGGATAACGATTTCGCGGCTCTCGTTTTTTCGAGTCGCGGTTGCGTAAAGCGCAGAGCAAAAAAGAAAACTGATGGAAACTGAAAAAGAAACGAAGAATGTACTAAAACAAGACGCTCAAGAACTTTCCGCGATTACGGTGAGGTTTGCGGGCGATTCCGGCGACGGGATGCAGCTAACGGGCGATCAATTTACCGATACGACCGCGATGATGGGCAATGACTTCGCAACCTTCCCCGATTATCCGGCTGAAATCCGCGCCCCAGTCGGAACTTTGCCTGGCGTCAGCAGCTTTCAAATTCAATTTTCGAAATCTATTATTTTTACGCCTGGGGACATGTCCGACGTATTAGTCGCTATGAATCCCGCCGCTTTAAAAGTTAATTTAGGCAATCTTAAGAAGAATGGGTTAGTGCTTGTCAACTCCGACGCATTCAACGAAAATAATTTACGTAAATCAGCCTGGAAAACAAATCCGCTGCTTGACGAAACCCTCAAAGATTTTCAAGTCATCAAAGTTCCTCTTTCAGAACTGACCAAAAACGCCCTCAAAGAACACCCGCTTAAATTAACCGAAGTTGACCGCTGTAAAAACTTTTTTGCTTTGGGGATGATGTTCTGGCTGTATGACCGCGTTTTGGACCACACAATCGATTGGATCACAAAAAAATTCGCGAAAAAACCGGAAATGGTCAATGCCAATGTCGCCGCGCTCAAAGCAGGTTACAATTACGCCGACATTACCGAAACTTTGCCGACGCAGTACCGGATTCCGAAGACAAAAATGGAACCGGGCGTTTATCGCAAAATATCCGGGAATGAAGCCACCGCGATCGGTTTAATCGCCGCGGCCAATATTGCCGGCAAAACACTTTTTTACGGGTCGTATCCGATTACGCCCGCGAGCAATATTTTGCATGATTTAGCGCGCTATAAGAATTTCGGAGTGCGCACGTTTCAAGCTGAAGATGAAATTGCGGCAATGGGAACAACCATCGGCGCGGCTTATGGCGGAGCGATTGGCGTTACAGGAACCAGCGGGCCCGGGATTTGCTTGAAGTCGGAAGCGCTTGGCCTGGCTGTGATGGCGGAACTTCCGGTCGTAGTCATTGATGTACAGCGCGGCGGGCCGAGTACGGGCATGCCGACCAAGACGGAACAAACGGATTTACTGCAGGTGATGTTCGGACGCAACGGAGAATCACCGGTTGTCGTAGTCGCGCCTAAAACGCCTTCAGATTGCTTTGCGATGGCCGTGGAAGCGGTGCGCTTGGCATTAACTCATATGACCCCTGTCATTTTCTTGTCGGAAGGTTATTTGGCCAACGCCGCCGAACCCTGGAAGCTTCCTAAAATTGAGGATCTTCCGAAAATTGAAATTAAGCATCCGGTGGCGGAGGAAGGCAAAACATTTTATCCTTACGCTCGCGATGAAAAAACATTGGCTCGTCCCTGGGCTTTGCCGGGAACTCCCGGGCTTGAGCACCGCATCGGCGGCCTTTCCAAGGCTGATTTAACGGGGAATGTGAGTTATGACCCCGATAACAATCAAAAAATGATCAATTACCGCGCGGAAAAAGTCGCGCGTATTGCCAATGACATTCCTGAAATTGAAGTTCGCGGAGAACAAAAAGGGAAGCTGCTTATATTGGGTTGGGGCGGAACATTCGGAGCCATTTATCAGGGCATGGAAGAACTTGCCGGACAGGGCATTCATGTTTCGCACGCGCATTTAAATTATTTGAATCCATTTCCAAAAAATTTAGGCAAGATACTTTCCAATTTTGAGAAGGTTTTAATTCCCGAATTGAACATGGGGCAGCTTTTGATGTTAATTCGTAATGCATTTCCGGGCGTGAATGCCGTGGGTTTGCATAAAGTCAAAGGTTTGCCGTTTCATGGCGCAGAAATTACTGCTCGAGTAAAGGAGCTTTTATGAGTCCGGATACATTAACACCCGCGCCGATGCCTTATCAAAAAGCGGATTTTGAATCGAATCAAGAGGTTCGCTGGTGTCCGGGCTGCGGTGATTATTCCATTCTCGCGACCATGCAGCGGGCTTTGACCAAATTTAGCAAGCCTAAGCATGAATACGCTTTTATCTCCGGAATCGGCTGTTCCAGCCGCTTTCCGTATTATATGAACACCTATGGCTTTCATACCATTCATGGCCGGGCGCCGACGATCGCGTCTGGATTGCGCTGCGTAAATCCTAATCTTTCGATTTGGGTGATTACTGGCGACGGAGACGGTTTAAGCATCGGCGGTAATCATTTGATTCATTGCATGCGCCGCAATATTAATCTCAATATCCTGTTGGTTAACAATGAAATTTATGGTTTAACTAAGGGGCAGTATTCGCCGACTTCACGTGTGGGAACAGTGACAAAGTCGACACCTATGGGATCCATTGATTATCCGCTCAATGCGCTTTGTGTCGCGATCGCGTCAGAAGCGACTTTCATCGCGCGTACATTGGATTCGGACCCCAATCATATGAGTATGATCATGGAACGCGCCGAAAAGCACAAAGGGGTTTCGTTTGTTGAAATTTTGCAGAATTGCGTAATTTTTAATGATAAAGTTCATGCGCCGGTTGTGGGCCGCGAGAACCGCGAAGAACGCATGATTTATCTTGAGCATGGCAAACCGCTTTTGTACGGAAAAAACAAAGCCAAGGCGATTCGTTTAAACGGACTGCGCGCTGAAATCGCCGATGCGAATGACGCGGACGCCAAAGAGCATTTGCTGATTCACAACGAAAAAGACGCCACGCCTAATTATGCTTACTTGCTGACGCAAATGACTCATCCCGAAATGCCGGTGCCTTTCGGCGTTTTTCGTGATATTGACCGCCCGACTTATGATGAATTAATGTTGAGCCAGGAAAAGGCCGCGGTTGAAGCGCGGGGTAAGGGCGATTTAAAAAAACTGATTTATGGTTCGAATACTTGGGAGGTAAAACCCGCATGAGTCTTAATCGTAAGCAAGGCGATTCCCATGATGCGGCAAAGGGGCATGTTTTTCACCCCGGCGATAAAGTTCCCATGAGCGCGGGAGCGCAGCGCAGTCCGTCTGATGAATATCAAAATATCATGATGGAAAAACCGGTTTCTGAAATTTTAAGCAAAAAAAGTTTTTTACACGTTTTGCCTTCCGACTCTGTTGAAAAGATTGTTCAAATTTTGCAAAAAGAAAAGCAAAGCGCCATGCTTGTGATTCAGCACGAACGCTTAATGGGTATTGTGAGTAAAAGGGATCTTTTAAGAAGGACTGCGGGCAACGAAACCAAACTTTCGGGTATCAAAGCATTGGATGTGATGACCGCCAATCCTGAAATTGTAAAAGCCGCGGACCCGTTGTCATTTGCCGTTAATAAAATGGCCATGGGCGGGTTCCGGCATTTACCGGTTTTATCTGAAGAAGGGGAGCCGATCGGCATTATTTCCATTCAGGACGTCCTCAGCTTTTTAGCCCAGCTTTAAATTCTTCCGTTTTCCCCTACATCAATTCAAGTCAAAGCCCCTTAAAC
>JAYSWD010000123.1:0-12949 GCA_043718225.1 Candidatus Omnitrophota bacterium | reverse complement strand
AGTTGGCAATGTATTTGCGGGATTATGTCGGCAGGCCGAGCGCGCTGTATGAAGCGAAAAACCTGACAAAACATTTCGGCCGTGCTCGCATTTTTCTCAAACGCGAAGATTTAAATCATACCGGAGCGCATAAAATTAACAGTGCGATTGCAATGGGGCTTGTCGCGCGCCGGTTAGGCAAAAAGCGGATTTGCGTCGAAACAGGTGCGGGACAACATGGCGTAGCTTCCGCGACGGCCGCTGCGCTCCTGGGCCTTGAATGCGTGGTTTATATGGGCGCTTTGGACGTTGAACGCCAGGCTCTGAATGTTTATAAAATGAAGTTGCTCAATGCCACAGTAATTCCGGTTACTTCAGGCTCGCAAACTTTGAAAGACGCGACGAATGAAGCCATCCGCGATTGGGTTACGAATGTCGATACCACGCATTACTTAATCGGCTCGGCTGTCGGCATCCTTATCCGGATATGGTGCGCGATTTTCAATCCATTATCGGAAAAGAAACAAAAAAGCAATTGCTGCAGAAAACCGGCCGTTTGCCTGACTACTTATTGGCATGCGTCGGCGGCGGCAGCAACGCGATCGGTTTCTTTGACGAATTTCTTAAATTGCCCAATGTCAAAATCATCGGTATCGAAGCGGCCGGCAAAGGCGTGGACACGGAAGAACATGCCGCATCAATCACAAAAGGTAAGCCCGGCATTTTGCATGGCATGAAAAGCTATTTGCTTCAGGATAACGGTGGGCAAGTGAAGCTCGCGCATTCGATTTCCGCGGGGCTTGATTATCCGTCAGTCGGACCGCAGCATTCATGGCTGAAAGATACAGGCCGGGTGAAATATGATACCGCTACGGACGCGGATGCTTTGGCGGGATTTAAAATGTTAACCGAAATGGAAGGGATTATGCCCGCGCTTGAAACCGCGCATGCCATCGGCTACTTGCCGAAGCTGATGCCTAAGACTAAGAAAAATGAAATTGTGGCGATTTGCATTTCCGGCCGCGGCGATAAAGATATCAATACTATACAGAACTTCTTGAGATGAAATCGCTCAACCGTTTAACCGCGAAGATTCATAACAACTCCAAAAAAGAAAAGCTTTTTTGCGCTTTTTTGACATTGGGTTTTCCCGATTTAAAAACCACCGAAACCTGCATATGGGAATGCGAAAAAGCGGGCGTGGATATTCTGGAGCTAGGCTTTCCTTTTTCCGATCCTTTGGCGGATGGGCCGACGATTCAAAAAGCTTCCGAAAAGGCATTAGAAAACGGGATTCGCGTTCATCATGCCTTTGAGCTGATCAAGAAGCTGCGCACGCAGGGCCTGAAAATGCCGGTGGTATTTTTCACATATCTGAATCCCGTGCTTGATTACGGGTATAAGAAATTTGTCAGCGAAGCTCGCCAAAGCGGTTTTGACGCGTTGCTGGTGCCGGATCTGCCGCCTGATGAAGAAAAAGAGCTGCAGGTATTATGCAAATCACATGATTTATCGCTTATTTTTTTAATTGCGCCGACGACGCCTTTGCCGCGCGCGAAACAAATTGCCGATGCTTCGACGGATTTCATTTATTATGTCTCCTTGCGCGGTGTCACAGGCGCGCGGGCGACTGGACCGAACAAAACCGTATCGAGTGACTTAAAAGGGCATTTGCAGCAAGTGCGCAAGCTGACATCCAAGCCCGTTTTAGTGGGCTTTGGTGTTTCAAACGCGGAACAGGCTAAGCAAATCTCTGCGCTTTCAGATGGTGTGATTGTCGGCAGCGCGATGATCAATCAAATCAGCCGCCCGGATTTTTCCGCGGATTCTTTTCACGCTTTTGTGAGTGAAATGGTGCGGGCGACTAAATCACCGCACAGCAATTTTTAGCTCTGTGCTTTGCACAACCGCGACTGTAATGTTTGGCTCTGAGCTTTGCTCAACCGCATTAGATAAATTTTGGGATTAAACTTGAAGGCGCTGCTGGGAATTGATTTAGGCGAGAAGCGAATCGGCGTGGCTTTGGCGCTGATGCCTGAACGCATTGCGGTTCCGCTTGTGGTTTTGATGCCTTCGGATGAACAAACATTGATTGAGGAAATCAGCCGGTTAATGAAAAGGTATTCCGCTGAAACTTTGATTGTCGGATTGCCGATGGATTTGAATGACGCCCAGGGCATTGCCGCGCAAAAGGTTCGAGCGCGGGTTGAAAAACTCAAAGCCAAGACCGGCGGAGAATGGATTTTTTGGGATGAAAGTTATACGACGCGCGAAGCGCAGGATTTTTTGATTCAATCGAAGGTCAGCCGCAAGCGCCGCAAAGAAGTGATTGATAAATTGGCGGCACAGACGATTTTACAGAGTTATTTAAATTCACAAAGAAATGGATGAAATGAAAAACTATCAGCTGACAAAACTTCCAAACGGGCTCAGGGTTTTGACGGTTCCCATGAAAGGCCGCCAGTCCTGCGGTGTCGCGGTTTGGATCCGCACCGGCGCGCGTTACGAATCTATGCGCGAAGCGGGCATATCACATTTTCTCGAACACATGCTCTTCAAAGGAACCGTGACGCGCAACGCCCAGCAAATTAAGCAAGCGGTAGAAGGCGTGGGCGGCTCAATGAACGCGTTCACCGGCGAAGAAATGACCTGCTATTTTGCCAAGCTTTTGAAGCCGCATATGCCGGCCGCGATGGAAGTCTTGGCGGACATGGTCTTGAATTCCGTTTTTCCGGCGGGCGAAGTGGAAAAGGAACGTTCAGTTATTCTCGAAGAAATTAAGATGTACAAGGATTTACCCTCGCATGAAGCTCATGAAAAAATGTCAGCTTTGCTTTGGCCGAAGCATTCTTTGGGGCGTCCGATCGCGGGTACCCGCGAAAGTGTAGTCAGTTTGAAACGGACGAATCTGGTGGATTACCTGGAACGCTATTACGGCCCCGCGAATATGCTGGTTTCCGTAGCGGGCGATGTGAAACACAAAGCCGTCTTGAAACAGGTGCAAAAACATTTTAATTTCCGCGCGCGCGTCAAACCCAGCCGGTTTAAAGAAGCAAAGTTTAGCCGCGCCGGAGAACGGGTTTGGATTCAAAAAAAGAAAATCGAACAAACTCATCTTGTCCTGGCTTTTCAGGGTTTCGCGCGCGTGCATCCCGACCGTTATAAATTGAGCTTGCTTCATGTCCTGCTTGGAGCGAATATGTCCAGCCGTTTGTTCGAGGAAGTGCGCGAAAAGCGCGGACTTGCTTATGAAATTAAATCGGGATTAGTTTCTTATTTGGATACCGGCGCGTTTATTGTTTCCGCCGGTGTGGAAGCGAAGAAAGCACCCGATTGCATTCGTGTTGTGCTAAATGAATTACGCCAAATCTCAAAACAGCCGCCCGCTGCGGAAGAATTGAAACGCGCGAAAGATTTTTTTATGAGCCAGATCTGCATGGGAGTCGAAGATACTTTGGATAATTTATTATGGGCGGGCGACCGCGTGATCAGCGGCCGCAGTGTGCCGAATCTGGCTAAAATCCGCAAAAATATTCAAACTGTGACCCCCGAACAGGTTTCGGAGGTCGCGAAGCATCTTTTCCAAAATTCGAAAATGTATTTTACCGCAGTGGGGCCGATTTCCGAAAATTTGAAACGGCAAATGAAAAAAACTTTGAAGCTGGGTGCCCATGCCTAAAAAGATTTGGATCGCGCCGAGTTTGCTTTCGGCAGATTTCGGAAAATTAGCCGCGGAAATTCAGGATGTTGAAAAAGCGGGCTGCGACTGCATTCATGTGGATGTTATGGACGGACATTTCGTGCCAAATCTGACAATCGGTCCGGTTGTGGTGAAAGGAATCCGTAAATCCACTCAATTACCGCTTGATGTGCATTTGATGATCTCCGACCCCGCCAAATATATTCCGGAATTCATTAAAGCCGGTTCGGATTGGATCACATTTCATGTTGAAGCCACGAAAAATGTTTCTGAATTAATTGCGATCATTAAAAAATCCGGAAAAAAAGCCGGCTTGTCTTTGCGACCGGGAACTCCGATTGAATCATTACAGGCCTATATAAAAGATTTGGACCTGGTCTTGGTTATGTCAGTTGAACCGGGCTTTGGCGGACAGTCATTCATGGCAAATATGATGCCTAAAATCGGGGCGCTTCGAAAAATGGGATTCAAGGGCATGATTTCAGTGGATGGCGGGATTGATCCCTTGACGGCGAAGCAGGCGCTTGAGCAGGGCGCGGATATTTTAGTCGCCGGAAGTGCGATTTTCGCGAAGCCGGATCGCGCACAGGCCGTCCGGGATTTTCGTAAGACGACCGCGGCGTTTGAAGCATGATCCCTGCCGATAAGATCCGCAATTTTTCGATTATCGCGCATATTGACCACGGTAAATCTACGCTTGCCGACCGCTTATTGCTGCATACCGGCGCGATTACGCAGCGCGAATTTCGCGCGCAGCTTTTGGATGATATGGAGCTGGAACGCGAGCGCGGGATCACGATTAAAGCGGCCGCAGTCCGGATTCAGCATAAGGGCTATACGCTTAATCTTATTGATACGCCAGGCCATATTGATTTTACTTACGAAGTTTCCAAAAGTCTGGCCGCATGCGAAGGTGTTTTGCTTTTAGTGGATGCGACGCAGGGGATTCAGGCTCAAACTGTCACTAATCTTTATCTCGCGATGGAACGCGACCTCGTCATTATCCCGATTATCACAAAAATGGATTTGCCGAACGCGGACCCCGAAAAAGTCCGTTTTGAAGTCGCCGCATTTTTGGGAGTTGAGGAATCGGAAATCTTGCTGACAAGCGCCAAGTCCGGCGAAGGCACGGAAGAAATTCTTCAGGCGATCGTGGACCGGATTCCGCCGCCGAAAGGCGACCCTACGGCGCCGTTGCAAGCGCTTATTTTTGATTCGAAATTTGACAGTTATAAGGGCGTCATTTCTTATTTTCGCGTGATGGCGGGAACCGTGCGCGCGAAAGAAAAAATTATTATGATGCAGACCGGTGTGGTTTATGAAGTTGAAGAAGTCGGTGTGTTTATGCCGAAGCCGCAGCCGGTAGAGGAACTGACGGTGGGCGCGGTCGGATATTTAACCGCGACAATCCGCACTGTGGCAGACGTTAAAATTGGCGATACCATTACGCATGCCGAAAATCGCGCTAAGGAAGCTTTGCCCGGTTATCTTGAAATTAAACCGATGGTATTTTGCGGGCTTTATCCGATTCAGCAGGATGAATTTACCGCCTTGCGCGACGCGCTTGAAAAACTGAAATTGAACGACTCGTCCTTCACGTATGAGCCCGAATCGTCTCTGTCTTTGGGCAACGGTTTTCGCTGCGGTTTTTTGGGATTGCTGCATATGGACATCATCAAAGAGCGTTTGGAACGCGAATTCAATCAGGTTCTGATTATTACTTCGCCGAACGTTGTTTATGAAGTTCTGAAAACAAACGGTGAAGTGGAAATGATTGAAAATCCGACGCGATTGCCGAACCCATCCATGATTGAAATGATTTCCGAGCCTTATATCAAGGCGCATGTGATGGTGCCCGCGGAGTCACTGGGTGTGGTCATGAAATTATGCCAGGACCGCCGCGGAATTTATATCAGCACGAATTATCTCGACCCGACGCGCGCGGTGCTTGAATATGAAATTCCTTTTTCCGAAGTGGTGCTCGATTTTTATGACAAAATCAAATCCTGCACGGCCGGTTACGGTTCGCTCAACTATGAATTAATCGGCCACCGCCCGTCCGATTTAGTGAAGCTGGACATTTTGATTAATACTGAACCTGTGGATGCGCTATCGAATATTGTTTTTCGCGACAACGCCTATTTCCGCGGTAAAGCCATGGTTGAAAAGTTGAAGGATGTTATTCCGCGCCAGCTTTTCGAAGTTGTGATTCAAGCCGCGATCGGAAGTAAAATCATCGCGCGCGATTCGATTTCGCCCTTAAGAAAAAACGTAATTGAAAAATGTTATGGCGGCGATATTTCGAGAAAAAGAAAACTTTTAGACAAACAAAAAGAAGGTAAGAAACGCATGAAACAGATCGGCCGGGTCGAATTGCCCCAAGAAGCGTTTATTACAATTTTAAAAGTCGATTAATTAATTAAAGGTTTGAGCAATGAATGAAGTGATTTTTAAAATAGTAGCATGGGGCGCCGCGGCGGCAATTTTAGCCTGGATTCTTTTTAAAGATTTAATCCAGGATTTTCAGGTTATTAAAAAAGACCCCAAAAAATTCGGCCGCACACTTTGGAAAAACTGGGGTGAACCACTTTTGGTGGCGGGAATTTTTGCGCTTTTGATTCGCACTTTTCTTTTTGCGCCGTATAAAATCCCGACCGGCTCCATGATTCCCACGCTTTTGGTAGGGGATAAAATTTTTGTCGATAAAATTTCCTATCGCTTTGACCTGCCGAAGCGGGGGGATATTGTTGTTTTTAAATTTCCGCTTGATTCCAAGAAAGATTTTGTGAAGCGCTTAATCGGCATGCCGGGGGAACGCGTCGAGATCCGCGGCGGTGTCGCGCTCGTGAACGGCCGTCCGCTGACGGAGCCGCCTTTCTCGAATAATTATTATTACAATGTTGACAGTAATGACTGGAAATACGGGAAAACGGGGCAGGTTTTTGAAGTTCCGGCTCATTTTTACTTCGTTTTGGGCGATAACTCCGCGAATTCATCCGATAGCCGCAATTGGGGCTTTGTGCCTCAGCATAATGTTTTAGGGAGAGCAAAGCTGATTTGGTGGCCGCCCAGCCGCGTTAAAGTCCTCCGCTAACTTTTTTTGCTTTGCGGCTTAGCCGCAACCGCAAACAAAAAAACTGCATTTTCGCCTCTTCAGATTTAAATTCTTCGTGTCGAAAATAAAACGGCACTAATTTTTATTTTTCTTATTGTGGTCAGGGAGTTTATATGCAGGCTGATTTATTTAATCTTTCAATCTCCAATTCTTTCGAAAGACAGGCGTTTCAGCGCTCTTTCTTTGAAAGAAAATACACTCTGCGGTTTGATCAGCTTTTAGCTTTAAGCCTTGTAACCATTGTTTTTTTTGTACTCGTATTCGCATGGGGAGTGGAGCATGGCAAAGCGGTTTCGCACCGTGATTTTCTGCGTCTAAATCAGGTTTCGTCTACACCGGAAGTAAAAACTGAACCTGCGCTGGTTTCACAATTGACGAAAGAAGCGGTTCAATCCGCCGCGCCTTCAGTAGAGGTTGACTCCGGTACTCACTCCGAAGTATCTGTACGGGTGCCGGCCAAGCAGTCCGCTGCGAGCCAGGAGTCTGTTGCTTCTGTCGCGAAGTACACGATTGCGCATGTAACCTATGTTAAAAAAGATCAAGCCCTGAGCGAAATTGGCCGGATTAAATCAAAAGGCTATGCGCCATTTTTAGTGCCCAGCGGGCGGTATTTTCAGATCTGTGTGAATGGTTTTGAAACCCGAAAAGAAGCCAATGACGCTATCAAAAGTCTGCGTTTAAAAGGAATTGTTTCAACGGATTCCTATATCCGGAATATGCCCGTTTCCCGCTAGTTAACTCGCTTCTGTATAGCGTCTTATAAAGTAAATTCAGCTAGCTATTTGCGAATCCCTCACATATAATTCCATCACTTTTTTAAATAGGCAGGAGTATTTATGTCACAGCATGCAAGTCTTCGAGTGGATAGTGTCGGTGCCCAGCACCGCAACGTTCTAAAACGTAATGAAAAAATTAAAAAGCTACAAGCTGACGGGAAATGGGAAGCATCTGTTAACTCAGCCTATTTTCTTCCCAAGGTTAAGTCGATTAAGGTCAAGGTGAAGTCAGGTGGAACCAAGGCTGAGAAAGCCGCCGCTGCCGCTGACGGCGCTGCTCCCGCTGCAGGAACAACTGCTGCAGGCGCGAAGCCCGGTGCCGCTGCCGCGAAACCGGCTGCTGCCGCCGCAAAGCCCAAAAAGTAATCCTCAATGATTTCTATCCGACGTTTTGCTGACGGTGATCACGACGAGGTGGTTGCGTTGATTAAGGGTGTGATGAGCCAGGAGTTTGCTCAAGACGCTTATGCTTATCCAACCGCCGACTTAGACACCATTACAGAGACCTATGGAAACTTAGGCGAGGCTTTTTTTGTCGCGATCGACGGAAAGAAAGTAGTCGGAACTGTCGGTATCAAAAAAGAAGACGACCGCATCGCTTTACTTCGCCGTATGTTTGTTTCGGCGGATTACCGGGGCCAAAAAATCGGAACTAAGTTGATTTCCCGCGCGCTTCAATTCTGTGAAGAAGTAGGATACGATGAATTTGTTTTTCGCACGACTTCGCGCATGACTAAAGCGATTGAACTGTGTAAAAAAAACGGGTTTATTCAGCGCGCAAAAATTCAACTCGGTCCAATTGAGCTTTTCAAATTTGTCCGAGCTTTACACCCCTTAAATAAATAAAACAGCGCATGTTTTTCACCGGAAAAGACAAAAAATCAGGCAGTTCGAAGGTTCTTTCCGAAGCTGAAATTCAAAAAAAGCTTTACGGTGATTACGAAACCACCTCTGCCGGAGTTCTCTCTTCATCTCATGAGGTGAAAATGAGCGGCCCCGCGTTTGAATCACAAACGGTCCCCAAGCGCGATCCTTTTTCAGGCGTAACAGTTAAATCGCCTTCGTTCGGAGCGCATTCAAAACCGGAAATTCTCGTTTCAAAACCATCCGCTCATCCGGCTTCCTTCGGAGATCATTCGGCGCGGAAACCATTTTCATCCCAACCGGGGTCAGCGGTGCCTTTAAGGTCTCAAGCTTCAACCGATTGGAAAAAAAACGCATTGAAAGCCGGACAAGTAGTGCTGGGTTTTGTGGCCGGAGTGTTGTGGAAATTAGGGTCGTATTTAGTCCAAACACTTGATTTTATTTTGCGCATTTTAGATCCGCGCAAACCCCAAGCCCGGAAAATTTTGTACACGATTACCGCTTGTGTTTTAGTTGCGGCGTTATTTTTCGGTGTTTTCAGATTAAACGCGCAGCGCAAAAAAGCCATGATGGGTGAATTACGGCCCGCGGCACTTTCTGAAGTTTCTGTTCCCAAGCCCGCGGTTGTTCCGCCGGCTGTTTTGCCTTCGGCTCTATCTGAAGTGCCGCCCGCTCCGAATTCAGCGCAGAATGAAGGTCCTGAAACGGCATTACCCGAGTTAGATAACTCCGGAAATACCTCGATGTCCGTGCCGTCGGCGGCTGTTGGCGGCCGTTATGTTATTCAGGTTGCCACTTATGCTATTTTGGACGACGCGAACCGGGTGGTGCAAAGTTTTAATCAAGCCGGCTTTACCGCTTTTTATAAAAAGCAGGTTCGGAATTCCACCGGACATTCTTTTTATCCCATTTATTTAGGGCGTTTTGAGACTTCCGCGCAGGCTCAAAAAGCTTTAACAAAATTCCGTAAAGCCAGCGTCGCGCGGCCTTTTCAGGATTCATTTATCCGCACTTTGGAGTAAGTATGTGGGACGGTTTCAATAAAAGAAAATTTCCTCGTATTAGCCTTGACTGCGTCGTCTCTATTTCTCCGCAAGGCAAGGCAAAGGTCCTTAAATCAAAAACCGAAAATCTGGGTGCCGGCGGTGTTTGTTTGATCACCGAAGAAGAAGTTGAACGCTTTGACCGCTGCCATTTTAAAATTCAAATACCTCAATCTGACATTATTGACGGGAAGGGGAAAGTGGTTTGGGTTATACCTCGTAAAATGGCAAAAGCTCCCCAGAAAACCTACGATGTGGGGATTGAATTTATTGATTTTGAATCGGACGGTCAAAAGCGTTTGATCCAGTATTTAGCCGCACTTCCTTCGTAAATTCGTCTCTAAAAAACTTTTCAAATGATTGATAAAATAATTTAATTTTGACCCTGTTTTTTTTATTTATTTTTGTTCTACCCCTTGTAATTAAACTATGCATGTGTTAATTTTTTCTTAGACGGCAATTTGTTTTTAATTTGATCGCCATTTTAATAAGTCTCCCAGGAGGAGAAGGTTTACCATGAATAAAGACCGCAGAAAATTTAAAAGGTTTGACGCTTATATGAGCATTAAGTTCAAAGCGCATGGGGATCGCCATCTTCAAGGCATGAGCCTGAGCAAAGACCTTTGCCGTGATGGTCTGCGTATCAATTCGACATCCGTGATTCAGGAAGGCCAGCTTCTTGATTTAGAGATTAATATTCCGGATGATCCTAAGACCATTCACACCGCCGGACGCGTTATGTGGGCGCGCCCGTCAGTTGGAGAAAACCAAGGTTATGACCACGGCGTTAAGCTTCTCGAAATGGATCCCGTTGATAAATTTCGCGTTCTTGATTTTGCCTACAATTACTGGCTCGAAAATAAATTGAGCGACTTCGATAAGCCGGAAGATTCTGAACTGATCGGCTAACCGCATCCTTTGCCTCTGCTCTGAAAGCAACCGGCAAAAATCGACCCTAACCACTAAGGTGAACTTCTCAGCGTCTCATTTCGACCCTCTGCAGCTTCTCTGCAATCGGGAGTTCGACTTATGAACCAACCGGCACGTTTTGTTTTAAGCTTAGATCTTGGCACAACCGGGGTTCGGGCGCTTCTTTATAAGCCCAATGGGTATATCGCCGCCACCGCCTATACCGACTTCAAACAGTATTTTCCCCAACCGGGCTGGGTTGAACATGATGCGGAAGAAATTTACGCCTGCATCATAAACATGATCCAAAAAGCCTGTCGATCCGCAAAGTGTAAATTTTCTCAGGTTTCAGCGATCGGAATCACGAATCAACGTGAAACTGTCCTTCTTTGGGATAAACAATCGGGTAGACCTTGCGCGCGCGCAATTGTCTGGCAGGACCGGCGGACGGAACCGCTTTGTGATAATTTGAAGAAACGCGGCTTGGAAAGAATAATCCGCGACAAAACAGGCTTGGTCCTCGATCCTTATTTTTCCGCGACTAAAATCAATTGGCTGCTGAAGCATGTTTCGGGGCTTCGAAAAAAAGCGATTTCCGGCAATGTGCTGGCCGGAACAATTGATACCTGGGTTTTGTGGCGTTTGACCGGACAACATGCCACCGATTTTACGAATGCATCCCGAACATTGCTTTTTGATATTCATAAGCGCCGCTGGGATTCCCGGCTCTTAAAACTTTTTGATATTCCCGAAAAAATTTTACCTCGAGTTTTACCGAGCGGGGGCTTTTTCGGCAAAACCTTCAGCCAGCGCGGAATTTCGGCAGGCGTACCGGTCTATGCGATCTTGGGTGATCAGCAAGCCGCTCTTTACGGCCAAAACTGCACAAAACCCGGCGAGGTAAAGAATACTTACGGCACAGGCTGTTTTATGATGATGAACGCCGGTTCAAAAAAACCTAAGCCTGTAAGCGGATTATTGATTACTCTCGCGGCCGATCGTTTAGGAAAACCCGTTTATGCTTTTGAAGGCGCGGTATTTGTGGCGGGCGCTCTTGTGCAATGGCTGCGGGACGGATTGGGGCTGATTCAGAACGCTCAAGAAACCGAAAAACTAGCCTTATCTGTTTCGGATACGCATGGAATGACTTTGATTCCTGCGTTTGCCGGTTTGGGGTCTCCTTATTGGCGCCCGGATGTTCGCGGTGTCATGTTTGGTTTGACGCGCGGGGTGACGCGCGCGCATTTGGTCCGGGCGGCTTTGGAATCCATTGCGCAGCAATCGGCGGATGTACTCGAAGCGATGAAAAAAGCTTCGAATGTTCAAATTCGTGAGCTTCGCGCGGATGGGAAAGCGGCGCTGAATCATTTTCTCATGCAGTATCAGGCTGATATCACCGGGATTCGGGTTCAATCCGCGACTCAGGCTGAAATGACAGCCTGGGGCGTTGCCCGTTTGGCGGGTGAAATGACGGGATTCTGGCAAAAGAAGCTCAACTCAAGCCGTATTTTAGCTTACCGGGGATACCGTCCGAAATGGAGCCGGCCGCAACGCGCAAAAGCCCGCGCATTTTGGAAAAAAAATATCGATTTTCTGCTTTCGACTTCCCGTCATTCCTGATTCAACTTTCTTCGAATTTTTCGTCAAACTTCCGGCCATTCTGTCGATAATAAACCCATGAAGTTTTTGCCTTTCCAGCGTAAATTCGAAACCAAATCTCAAAAAGAGCATGCGATCTCACATGTTCCCATTTTTGCCGAACTAACACGGGACGAAAAAGAATGGATCAGTCGCAGCGCAAGGCTTGTTGAGTATAAAAAAGATGATTTGGTTTTTGAAGAGGGCGCGGATCCGGTTGCTTTTTATGTTGTTGTCTCCGGTCTTTTCAAGCTGACCGCGCTTTCCAAATCTTCGGGCCTGCAGAAAAAGATTGTCGATTTTTATCCGGGCGATCATTTTGGAGAAACATCCATTTTAACGGGAAATTTGCGGCGTACCGCGACCGCCAGTGCGAAGACAGACGGTGTTTTGGTTGTGATTGATAAGGACGAGTTCGTCAAGCTTGTCAAAAAAATCCCGTCGCTTTCACTACAGCTTAACCGTTCGCTCGGCCGTAGATTAATCCGGACCGATCCCGGGCATAGCGCGCACCGCCGCGAGGTTCACATCGCCTCTGTTTTGGCATTACCGGATTTCGCGCAGTCGGAATCCCGGCTGCGAAGGTTTATTCATACGATCCGTCAGGTTGATCCCAAAAAAATAATTTTGGTGGATTTGACGACAGCGGGTCTTTTTGCGAACCCTGAAAATTTGCAGGTTTCGCTGGAAATCCATTCGGCCTTCGATTCTGACAAAGCAGATTCTTTTGTTCATTCGCCGCATCCTGACTTTGACCGCATCCATTTTACGCTGGGGAAACAAGAATTTAATTCCGAAAAAGTTTTCTCGGCGATTTTAACGCATTTAACTTATCGTTATGATTACATGATGCTTTTATTGCCCGATTTGAAGCACCCCTTGTCGCGTATGGCGCTGCATTATTCCGACCGCGTCTATCTTTGGG
>JAYSWD010000122.1:0-4058 GCA_043718225.1 Candidatus Omnitrophota bacterium | reverse complement strand
TTCTGCTTATAAAACTCAGCGCAAGTTTCGGTCGTAAGTGTAAATCCGGGAGGAACCGGAACGCCGATGTTTGTCATTTCGGCAAGGTTTGCGCCTTTTCCGCCGAGAAGCTGTTTCATTTCCGCTTTGCCTTCAGCCTTACCGGAACCGAAGAAATAAACGTATTTGTTTTTGGATGATTTAGAGCCGGATTTGCTCTTATTCTTAGTTGCTGCAGTTGCCATTGTGTCTCCTTAGACAGTTTGTTTGAGAAATGAGTGCGGCTTTCGTGAGGGAATACCCTCGAAAAGCCGCGAATTATAGCACTTGCCCACCTGTTTCAGCAATGTATTCTGCTATAGCGCCGCCTCTACCCACGTCTAAGGCGTCATGCTCGCCAATCTTCCCTCGATGTGCTTAACTTCAGCACACCGGCGGGTTCTTGTCTCGCCTTCCTTGTATCCATGGGCAGTTGCGTCACTTCGCGACGAAACATTACTAAACAGGCGGGCTACTCGATCCTGGATAGCAGAGAAAGATCGGCGATATTCTTTGTATAAAGATCCCGGATTTCGGTTAAAAGGCCCAACCTGTTTTTCCGGATTTCTGCGTCTTCGGCATTCACCATCACCTTTTCAAAAAAGTCCATAACGGGCCGTTCGAAGGCGCTGGCATAAAACTGGTTTGCTTTAGAGAGAAGTCCGGCCCCGACCGCATTTTTAACATGCTGCCGGGTCACGGTAAGAACGTTCGCCAGCGCTTTTTCTTGGGGTTCGACCAGCTTTTCTTCTTTCCAGTCTTGCACCGGGTCTTTGCTGCCTTTTAAAATATTTGCGATACGTTGCACAACCTTAACGGATGCAATAAAATCTTTTTTGTGGTTTTGGCTTACTTCCAGCATTTTTTCATAACGCAGAAAAATATCCGCTACGTCATCCGAACGCGTTTTAACCACTGCTTGTAAAATTTCATATTCCGCCATACCGGGCTTCACGCTTAATTCAAAAGCAATGCGGTCCTGCAAAAATTTAAACAAACGGTTCTTGCCGTCAGGCTTGGTAATTTTGTGTCCGTAAAGTCCCTGCAAACTTTCAACCACAGCATTCAAAGAAAAATGAAATTCAAAAGCGCGAATGAGTTTCACCAGAATTCCGCCCGCGCGGCGCAAAGCAAAAGGATCCTGGCTGCCTGTGGGTTCGATACCCGTTCCAAAGGCTCCGACCAATAAATCCAAACGGTCCAAAACGCCGAAAAGGGCGCTCAATTCACCCATTTGTTTTTTTACACTTTGATGCGCATCTGAAAGATTTTTGGGCAAATATTGCGCCGCAATCGCCCGCGCAATTTCTTCTTCCGCGCCGGAATGCCGCGCGTATTCTCCGCCCACAATCCCCTGCAATTCGGGAAATTCATAAACCAACTTAGTCAACAAATCGCATTTCGAGAGCAGCGCTACTTCCGCCAGCGCCACGCTACTTTCTTTTTTGCCGGCAGCTTGACAAAAAATGGGCGCTATTTCTTCCAACCGTAAAACCTTGTCGCGCATTGATCCAAGCGAGCCGAGATAAACAAGCTCGGAAAGTTTTGGCTCAAGATTTTTAAGCGGCGTTTTTGTATCTTCCTGGAAAAAGAAGCGGGCATCTTTAAGGCGTGAATCCAAAACCTTTTCAAAGTTTGCCGCGATTTCTTTAAGGCCGTCGCGTTTACCGTTCATCACTGCGACGAATTTATTCTGCAATTTACCATTTTGATAAACCGCAAAAACACGCTGATGCTTTTTCATGGAAGTCGCTAAAACTTCGGCCGGAAGCTCAAGATACTCTTTCGGGAAATTTCCCTCTAAGAAAAAGGGCTTTTCGACAAGCTGCGCACATTCATGCACAAGCTCTTCATCCGGATTTTTCTGGCCATATTTACCCGTCAGCTCATTGCGAATTAAAGCTTCACGTTTTTCAAGCGAAAGAAAAACCTGCTGTTTATCAAGTAATTTTGAGTAGCTTGGCCAATCGGCTTTTAAAATATTAAATCCTTTCGGCGATAAGAAGCGATGTCCAAGGCTAGTTTTGCCGCTCGTCACGTCGGCAATTTTAAATTTCAAAACGGAATTGCCGAGCAACGCCACAATCCAGCGGATCGGACGCGGGAATTTATACCCCGTCGCATCCCAACGCAATCCGCGCTTAAACGGCATCGCCTGAAAGACTTCCTGGATCAACGCGGGTAAAACCTGCGCAACAGGCTTACCTTTTAATTCTTTGTGACCGAAGATGAATTTTCCTTTAGGAGTTTCGCGAACTTCAATATCCTTTTCGGTAATTTCCTTGCTCTTGATGAAGCCTAGTAACGCTTGTGTCGGCTTTCCTGCGGCGTCGTAAGCTTTTTCAGCGGAAGGCCCCGAGATTTCGAGTTTCAAATCCTGCTGTTTCGCGGAAAGATCAAAAACAAAAAACGCGATGCGCCGCGGAGTGGCTTCAACTTCGGTCGCGGAAAAATTAATTCGTTCGCGCTCGAGAAGCTTCGAAAAAGAAGTTTTAAAATCCGAGTAAATTAAATCCAGCGCGGAAAGCGGCAATTCTTCAGCGCCTATTTCTACAAGTAAGTTAAGTGAAGTATTTTTGGATGTCATTTTTTAATCAGCGGAAAATTTTGTTCTTTGCGGCTTTCGAGATAACCTTCAGCGCAGCCTTTAGCCAAAGCACGGACCCGCCCGATAAAACGCGGACGCTCATTGACGCTGATCGCGCCGCGCGCATCGAGCAAATTAAATACATGCGAGGCTTTCAAGCAATAATCATAAGCGGGCAAAACCAGTTTCTTTTCGATCAAGTGCTTAACCTGATTTTCAAAATCATTGAAATGCTGATGCAGCATTTTGGGGTCCGAACCTTTAAAATTAAACTCTGAAAATTCTTTTTCGCCCTGCAAATGCACGTCGCCGTATGTCACGCCGTCATTCCATTCGATATCAAACATGGAATTTTTACCCTGTAAAAACATCGCTATGCGTTCCAAGCCATAAGTAATTTCCGCAGGGACCACTTCCAAATCAATGCCGCCGCATTGTTGAAAATAAGTAAATTGCGTAATTTCCAAACTGTCGAGCCAAACTTCCCAACCAACGCCCCACGCGCCCAAAGTCGGAGACTCCCAATCGTCTTCCACGAAACGAATATCATGCGAGTTCAGCAAAATTCCGACAGCTTCAAGGCTTTTTAAATAAAGTTCCAGAACATTGGAAGGCGCGGGCTTCAAAATAACTTGGTACTGATAGTAATGCTGTGTACGGTGCGGATTTTCGCCGTAACGCCCGTCCGTCGGGCGGCGCGAAGGCTGCACATAAGAAGCTTTCCAGGGCTCAGGCCCTAAAGCGCGTAAAAAAGTATGCGGCGAAAAAGTGCCCGCGCCTTCTTCCATGTCATAAGGCTGAACGACAAGACAGCCCTGCTCACCCCAAAACTGATTGAGCTTTTGGACGAGGCCCTGGAATGTGAGCGGTTTTTGTTTTTTCGACTTTGCCATAGGTGCGGAATTATACTAGTGCTTCGTTTAAATTGAAATAACGAGCTCGTTATTTCAAATAAGACTCAGCGCTGTGCCTCGTCTCAAAAATAAGTCGGACGAGGCCCAAAAAGCCTCTTGGAAAAGGAAAATTTCAGACCTCTGTTTATCGGCTTAATTCCGCAAAGGCATAACGCCTTTTGCGGGATTAAGCCGACGGGCGCTGTGTTATTTTATCCGGCCAAAGGCCGGAGTATAAACCAATTTTGAATGGAAAGTTTGCGGTTGCGCCGGAGGCGCAGAGAAAAAAAGAAAAGAAAAGAAAAGCCCCGCAAGGAAATCCATTCCTCGCGGGGGCTATTCAGCGGTTGCGCTGCAGCGCAAAGCTTAAATATGAGCGTTAAACCGTAACCTGATCCTTAAGCTTTTGGAATTTGGCATTGCCAATTCCCTTAACCTGAACCATTTGATCCACAGTTTTAAAGGGACCATGCTCTTTACGGTAAGCGATGATTCGCTCAGCCATCTTGGGACCAATGCCCTTCAGCGTAATCAGTTCATCCGCCGAAGCCTGATTCAGG
>JAYSWD010000121.1:0-1426 GCA_043718225.1 Candidatus Omnitrophota bacterium | reverse complement strand
TCATAGGTTATCACTTAAGCTATCAATTTTCACAGGATGAGTCCGGCGCGTTGAAGCGCGCAGGGCCGGCGAGGGTTTGAGAAAAACATATTTTGAGTAAGGAAGACAAAAATTTTCTTGAGGCATTGCCTGAGTTTTTCAAACTGACTGAGAGCGCAGGTAATAAACTGGGGAATGAAACTGCGCGCGGAGATGGCCGCTTTGTGGAAGCTGAGTTTTTTGCCTGAAAGACTCTGGGCAGAAGCCAAAAGGAAACGCCGGATGATCAGAGCGCAAAGAGCCGCCCAAATAAAACCTTCGGCAATATGTTCATTAGCGGTCAAAAATCTTCTCAGTTCAGTGTGAGATTTAAGTTCTTTGAAGAGGAGTTCGATTTGCCAACGCAAACGATAGAGTCTGCCGATGGCGCCTAAGTCCAAGACGGCTGGATCGGTATTGGTCAGAAGAAGAATATGCTTTTTTGACGCGGGATTCCACAGGGCAATGAGGCGCAGGTGTTTGAAGACGTGCTCATGGTTTTCAAAGCAAACCGAAAACTCATAATCCCTTTTCTTTTTCAACGAAACGTTTTGGAAAGGTTTTCCGTTGTAAGTTTCCAAATAGGCGGGAGCACCGAGAATGCGCGGGTTCGTATTGGTTCTCATACGGCAAATAAAAAAGCCTCCGGCTTCTTCGAGAAGGTGAAGGCGGGGAATGCTGCCGTAACCACGGTCAAAGAGACTCAAGGTATTGGTTAAATCTGCATCCTTCGAGGTGGGCATAAACTGATATTCGCTCACACTGTCGGGAGCCAAGGTGACCGACTGAGGCGCTGCGCTACGAAGGCTATGAAAAACATGAAGCTCCACGGCGGCCGGAGAGGTGTGAGTGAAGCGCCCCGGATAGAGGTCTTGCAACAAATCATTGAGAGCAAACGAGGAGCCGTCTTGAATAAAGACGTCACGAAAATTTCCCAGTAACCGTTGTTGAAGAAAAGGATTTTCCGTATGCAAATGATTCGAGAAATGAAGATAGGCTTGTCTCATCAACTCTGCAAACCCAGGCTTCTGCAGTCGTTTGTAGAAAGCATTGTATTGGATATCAAGACCGGTATCTTGATTAAAGGCTCTGAGCATTCCTGCGATTTCGGGAGCATTGCCCAAACAAAAACCTCCGAGAATAGACCAAAACAGGACATGCCCTGCATATTTCCTTTGGCGTTGGATGAATCCCGTCCTTTGACAGAGATTATCCAGGAGTTGGGGTGAAAGATTCTTCTCAAGTTTGCGGCTAATGGAATCGATGTTTTTTTCATAGGACGGCACCTTTCATTGGTTTTCTTGGTCGAGAACGTTTTTTTGAAGGGCGTCGTCCTTTTTTTCTCTTTCCTTTAACTCCGACAGGCTCTTGCAGTCCCTTTGGGATTGCTCTCTATCTGCAAATGGTT
>JAYSWD010000013.1:0-8470 GCA_043718225.1 Candidatus Omnitrophota bacterium | reverse complement strand
AAAAATATTCTCGATCTTTTTAGCGGTTCCGGCTCGATTGGTCTTGAAGCATTAAGCCGCGGTGCCCGCAGCGTCACTTTTGTCGATCAGGCGGATTGGGCCGTTAAAATCATTCAAAAAAATATCATGACCCTGGGATTGCAAAGCCAATCCCGGATTTTACAAACCGATGTTCTTAAGGCCATTACCAAGTTGGAAAAAGAGAAGGAACGCTTTTCCATACTATTTGTTGATCCACCGTTCTTCTCCGGATGGGTCAAAAAAGCGTTGATGAAGCTGGACCGCTCTGATATAGTCTTGCCCTTCGCGCAGGTCATTGTGGGCCATCCCGCAAAAGAGCCTCTTCCTGACGATCTACAGGTTTTAAAATGTGTGAGAACAAAAAAAATCGGTCAAGCATGTCTATCCTTTTTCTTTCGACTGGATGCCTCGGATGAGCAAACGCAAAGCTATTTATCCGGGCAGCTTTGACCCTGTCACAAACGGGCATTTAGACCTGATCCAAAGAGCTTTAAAGCTATTTGACGAGGTGATTGTCCTTGTCGCCGCCAACGCTGAAAAAAACTCCCTCTTTACTCCCGAGGAAAGGGTTTTGTTCCTCAAGCGTGCCGTAAAAGGACTTAAGGGGGTCCGGGTTGAAAGCCATGAAGGTTTGACAGTGCGATTTGCCGAAAAGTGCGGGGTTAATGCGCTGATCCGGGGAATCCGGGCGACGTCCGATTTTGATTATGAATTTGCGATGGCTTTAACCAATCGCAGATTGGCCAGAAAGATCGACACGGTCTTTTTAATGCCTTCCGAATCGCATTTTTATTTGTCGTCACGGTTAATTAAAGAAATTGCCGCATTGCACGGGGATGTATCCGAATATGTGCCGAAATTTCTTGTAAAAGAAATCCGTGACAGATTTGGCTCTTAAGAGTAAATAGATAAACCGCAGATTATGAAGATTCGGGTTACTAACTATAAAGAAGGCGTTCCGGAGGCTTTGCATTATCAGTGTGAAGCAAAGGATTTGGATATCAAGTTTGATGATATGCGCTTTCTTACACTGGTAGATGTTGCCGGTACGGTTGAACGGGAAGAGAAAGCATTAAATTTTTTCGGGCAGATTTCCGCCCGGGTTGTGCGGGTTTGCGGACGCACACTGGTTGAAGTTGAAGAAAACTGGTCGGTTGATTTTAATTGGTTTTTCGAGACGGAAAACCTTGAATATGTTGAGCCGAATACGGAGCTTCGCGAATTAATCATTCTGGAACATCCGATGGTTTATCGCGCGCCGACGGCGACAAAACCTGTAGAATATGCGGATGTCGAAAAAAAGAAACCAAGCCCTTTTGAGCAATTAAAAAAACAAGTTAAGAAATGATTCGCGGTTGCGCATATTGCGCAGAGCGCTATAAATAAATAGCTCTGAGCTTCGCTCAACCGCCAATGTAAATAAAATAGGAGTACAAAATGGCAACACCCAAAAGAAGATCGTCAAACCGGCGCTCAAACCTGCGCCGCTCGCATCACCACGTTACGGTTCCGGCATATACACGTGATCCGAAGACCGGCGCGATTTCATTGCGTCACCGTGTTTCCGCTGACGGCACTTACCGCGGAAAACAAGTCGTGACGGTTGAAGTTAAATCCAAAGAAAAGTCTTCCGAGAAATAATAGATGATCCGGGTAGCGGTTGACGGAATGGGCGGAGATTACGCTCCGCAGCTCATTGTCGAAGGAGCGGTTCGCGCCGCAAATGACTTTGATCACATTGAGGTTGTTCTTGTCGGACAAGAAGAAGCCTTAAAGCGCGAGCTCAAGAAGCATAAGCTGACGGGCGGCAAGCTTATCGTCAAGCATGCTTCTGAAATTGTGACCATGTCCGATACTCCCGTTGCCGCGATTAAGAAGAAAAAAGATTCTTCCATCGCTGTTTGCATTGACATGCTGCAAAAACGCGAAGTCGATGCGGTTGTTTCCGCTGGTAATACAGGCGCGGCGGTTGCGGCTGCGACTTTGCGGCTCGGCATGCTGAAAGGTGTACGGCGCCCGGGAATCGCGATCAGCACGCCCTCACTTCAGGGTATGAGTATAGTCATGGATGTGGGTGCTAATCTCAATCCTTCACCGAACGAATTGCTACATTACGCCATTATGGCCAGCGTTTGCGCCAAATCAATTTTAAAAAAACGCAATCCATCCGTGGGGCTCCTTAATATCGGTGAAGAAGAATGCAAGGGAACTGAAGTGATTCAGGAAGCGCATAAATTGCTTCGGGATTCGAGTCTTAACTTTATCGGCAATATCGAAGGCCGTGATTTTTTTAACGGAAAAGCTGACTGCATTGTTTGCGATGGATTTGTCGGGAATGTTGTCCTTAAGCTTCTCGAAAGCGTGCTCGAAACCAGCAAAATTTTAGTTAAGCGCAATATGCAGAAAAATCCGATGAGTTATGTCGGCGCCTTCTTTATGAAGCCCGCGATTAAATCCGTTCTCGAAGATATTAATTACGAAGAAGCCGGCGGCGCGCCCTTACTTGGAGTCGACGGAACTGTCATTATCGGCCACGGAATTTCATCGGCCAAAGCGATCCGCAACGCGATCCGCAAAGCGGGTGAATTTGTTTCCACGCAGGTAAATGATCAAATTGTGGATGTCATTGCCAATCTCAAAACCCCGGTGCCGCAAATCAGCCAGGACGGAAAGAGCCATGCCGGCTCCGTATAGAGCTCATTTTCGCGGGCTCGGTGCTTATGTACCGACCAAAGTGCTCACTAACTTCGACCTTGAAAAAATGGTTGAAACTACCGACGAATGGATTCAAAGCCGCACCGGTATCCGCGAACGCCATATCGCTGAAAAAGGCCAGTCTTCCAGCGACCTTGGAACCGAAGCGTCAAAAATAGCTTTGGAGCAAGCGGGACTGGCCGCCTCCGACCTAGATTTGATCATTGTCGCCACAATTACGCCCGATATGCTTTTTCCTTCCACGGCTTGTCATATTCAAGCCAATTTAGGGGCTGCCTGCGGTGCTTTTGATATGGCAGCCGCATGCTCAGGTTTTCCTTATGCTGTTTCGGTGGCCGAAGCCTTTATTGTCGCGGGAATCCATAAAAATATTCTCGTCGTCGGAGCGGAAGTGCTTTCCGGATTCGTTGACTGGAAAGACCGATCTACATGTGTTTTATTCGGTGATGGAGCAGGCGCGGCGGTTCTTTCCCGATCTGATGACGCGCAACGGGGTATTATTTGTTCTTATTTAGGTTCGGACGGTTCTCAAAAAGATATTTTAAAAATCCCGGGCGGCGGGTCCATTCATCCCACAACGGCCGAGACGGTGAAGCAGGGCCTTCATTTTGTGAAGATGCAGGGAACGGATGTTTTTAAGGTTGCTGTGCGCACAATGGAAGAAGCTGTGCGGGAAGTTGCGAAGCGCGGGGGAATTTCGGTAGATCAAATTAATTGCCTGATTCCGCATCAGGCGAACAGCCGCATATTAAGCGCGGTGGGCGAACGGCTTGGAATGGGTGCGGACCGGGTTTATACCAATGTTGAAATTTACGGAAACATGTCGAGTGCTTCGACAGCCGTGGCGCTTTATGAAGCCGTTAAAAATAAAAAAATAAAAAAAGATGACTATGTTGTACTTGTAGCTTTCGGCGGCGGATTGACTTGGGCAGCCACACTGATACGTTGGTAAAGCAGTATTTGCTTTCTCTGGACTTAGCCCAACCGCGGACAACAAAAAATATTGGTAATTAATTCCGGTTGCGCCGCGGCGCAGAGGAAAAGAAAAGAGTAAGAATGAAGCAAAAAATTGGATTTTTATTCCCTGGGCAAGGTTCGCAATTTGTCGGCATGGGATCTTCGCTGTTCAATCATCACGAATCCGCTAAGAAAGTTTTCCAAATGGCAGATGAAATTTTGGGTTACTGCCTTTCAAAAATTTGTTTTGAAGGACCTGAAGACACGCTCACACGAACTCTGAATGCCCAGCCCGCTATTTATACAACCAGCTTTGCGGCTTTAACTGTTTTTCGTGAAAAGTTTCCGCAAATTCAGCCCGCCATTGTTGCCGGGCATAGTTTAGGTGAGTTTTCGGCTTTGGCCGCGGCAGGTTTCTTTTCTTTTAAAGACGGTTTGCGGTTAGTTCAAGTACGCGCCCAGGCCATGGAAAAAGCCGCGGCGGCTAATCCGGGAACTATGGCCGCTATTTTAGGCCTTGAACAAAGCGGTTGCATTGAAGTGGCCAAAGAGTCGGGGGCAGAAGTTGCTAATTTTAACGCTCCTTCACAAACCGTGCTCACCGGCACAGGCGAGGCCATTGCCAAATCATTGTTAATTGCCGAGCAAAAGGGCGCAAAACGCGCCATCCAGTTAAAAGTAAGCGGCGCTTTTCATTCTTCGCTTATGGCGTCCGCCCAAGCAGAGCTATTGGACGCTTTAGCTAAAATTCCAACTCATAATCTAAGCTGTCTATTTGTTTCGAATGTTACGGGAGTTCTTAATTCTGATGTTACCGAAATCCGGTTATTTCTTGGACGACAACTCGTCAGCTCCGTGCGCTGGACTGATACCATGAAACAATTTTCACAGCACAATTTGACGAATTTATTTGAAGTCGGCCCCGGAAAAGTTTTAAAAGGGCTTACCAAAAGCTGCGAGGTTCCGATTCCGGTACAAACATTCGGTGTTTCCGATGATATTGAGGCAACAGTTACTATATTTTCCGGCTCTGCGTCTGCGACGCAACCGCGTTGAATCACTGACGATTCGATCATAAATGAATACACTGGCCGAGACGATTATGGAACGAGACAAGAAGCAAGGACGCTGGCGTAATCAATGCATTACGTCAAGGACGAGCGACGCCGTCGCAGTCCAAAAGCGTCCGGCCCAAAAGGGAAGCCTGAATTTGGCCGTCTGCGACGTTGCTCCTCCTCGACTTGTCGCATCGGACAAGCCTTCGTCATCGCTCCTTACAGCCTATCTAAATTGAGGCTTCCAGTGTATTTATTTATGATCGAAACGTCAGTAAAGGAGTACACCAAATGAATTTAAAAGATAAAGTCGCGATCGTAACGGGCGCAAGCCGCGGAATCGGCCAAGCGATTGCGCTTGAATTGGCTCGACAAGGCGCCAAGCTTGTGATCACAGCTTCTTCCATGCAAAACTTGAAAGAAACGGAAGACAAATTACGGGAGCAAGGCTGTGCCCATTTCATCGCAATTGCGGCAGATGTGAAAAATTCCGAACAGGTTAATCTTGTGGTCAAGAATTGTATTGACACCTATAGTCGCGTAGATATACTTGCGAACAATGCAGGCATTACCCGCGACAATTTGCTCGCGCTGATGAGTGAATCCGAGTGGGATGATGTGCTGAACACGAACTTAAAAAGTGCTTTTTTATTCACAAAAGCTTGTTCACGCCCGATGATTCGGCAAAAGGGCGGATCGATTATCAATATTTCGTCGGTAGTCGCTTTGACGGGGAATGCCGGACAAGCAAATTACGCGGCTTCCAAAGCAGGGTTGATTGGGTTTACCAAATCAGTCGCTAAAGAACTTGCGAAAAAGAATGTGCGCGCAAATGTGGTCGCACCGGGGTTTATCCGGACTAAAATGACGGATATGCTTTCGGATGAGATTAAACAAAAAGTTGCGGCACAGATTGCTTTAGGCCGGCTGGGTGAGCCGGACGAAATTGCCTCCGTGGTCAGTTTTCTTGCTTCAGACGCGTCCAGGTATATGACAGGGCAAGTCCTGGTAGTTGACGGCGGGTTAGTTATATAGGCTCTGCGCTTTGCGCAACCGCGGTAACTGTTTAAAAATTTTTGGGTTGGTTAAACTAGAACTTATAAGTGATTCATTAAAAGGGAGGAATCATGGCCGTTGAAGATAAAATTAAGGAAATCATCGTAGAACAATTGGGTGTTAAACCCGAAGAAGTTGTTGCTGAAGCATCCTTTGTGGATGATTTGGGCGCTGATTCTCTTGATACAGTAGAGCTTGTTATGGCATTCGAAGAAGAATTCGGAACTGAAATTCCGGATGAAGACGCCGAAAAGATCCAGTCTGTCGGCGACGCAGTAAAATACATTGAAGAAAAGCTGGGCTCGAAGTAATTCGACCCGGCTTTCTTCATTTTCTTTCGCTCATAAAGTTATAATCCATGCGTCGCGTCGTCGTCACCGGTATTGGCATGATTACTCCCGTTGCCAATACCGCGGAAGAGACCTGGAAGGGATTTTTAAGCGGTAAAAGCGGCACCGGCCCTTTGACGCAAATTGATTCCGCTCCGTTTAATTCCAAAGTCGCCGCTGAGGTCAAAAACTTTGACCCGGTCGTTTATCTTTCCCCTAAAGACGCGCGCAAGACCGACCGCTTCGTTCAATTCGCGATCGCATGCTCCAAAATGGCATTGGATGATTCCGGGATTGATGTTGCCAACGAAGATCCTTACCGCATAGGAACATTGATCGGCACCGGCATCGGCGGTTTACATACCATTGAAGCTCAATATAAAATTCTGACTGAGAAAGGAGCTGACCGGCTTTCGCCTTTTACCATTCCGATGCTGATTGTGAATATGGCCCCCGGCCAGGTTTCGATCACATTCGGTTTTAAGGGCCCCAACACTTGCGTTGCCACCGCTTGCGCAACGGGTTCAAACGCAATCGGAGACGCGATGCGTTTAATTCAACGCGGAGACGCAGACATGATGTTCAGCGGCGGAACCGAAGCTTGCATTACAAATCTCGGCTTTGGCGGATTCGACGCCATGAAAGCGCTTTCCACTCATAATGAAAAGCCTGAAACAGCTTCCCGGCCCTTTGATAAAACCCGCAGCGGTTTCGTCATGGGTGAAGGCTGCGGAATTATGGTGCTTGAAGAATTACAGCATGCGCTCAAACGCAACGCAAAAATATACGCGGAAATTGTCGGCTACGGCATGACGGCGGATGCTTATCACATTACCGGCCAGGACCCGACAGGTGAAGGTGCCATGCGCTGTATGCAGCTCGCGATTAAAGATGCGGGGCTCAAGCCGGAAGATGTCGACTATGTGAATGCCCACGGCACTTCCACTGACATCAACGATCGCTGTGAAACCCTTGCGATTAAACGCGCCTTAGGCGAAACGCATGCGAAAAAAATCAAAGTCAGTTCCACAAAATCAATGACCGGACATCTCCTGGGAGCGGCCGGTGCGGTTGAAGCGATTGCGGCTGTGCTTGCTATTCGTGATCAAATTGCGCCACCGACTATCAATTACTCCACTCCGGATCCGGATTGCGATCTAAATTATGTTCCTAACAAGGCTCAGCCCGGAAAAATTGAAGTTGTGATTTCAAATTCGCTCGGGTTTGGCGGACACAACGCCTGTCTTGCCTTCAAAAAATACAAATAATTCTCGCCGGTGAGCAAAGCACAGAGCGCGTTAATAAATAGACGGTTGGGCGCAGCCAGTGCTTAAAAAAATAGTCACGTACAACTTTGAAATTTTTTAGTAATATACGCGCATGAAATTTAAGCGATTTTTTTTAGGCTCTACGCTGTCTCGCTGGTCTCTGCGCAAGCGCAGCCGGCAGCACACCGCAACCTCCATCTTGAATAACCATCCACGTCTGTTTTCATGAAATTAAAAAAATTAACGTTAATTGGGTTTAAATCCTTCGCCGACAAAACTGAAATTCTTTTCGATGAGGGCGTCACTTGCGTGGTCGGACCCAACGGCTGCGGCAAAAGTAATATTTCCGACTCCATTCGCTGGGTTCTCGGTGAACGAAGCGCCAAAATGCTGCGCGGCGCTTCCATGGAAGACGTGATCTTTAACGGAACCGAATACCGTAAACCCCTTAACTTCGCCGAAGTTTCACTCACGATCGACAATTCCGATAAAACACTTCCGATTGAATACGCCGAAGTCACCATCACGCGCCGGTTATACCGTAGCGGCGAGAGCGAATATCTGATTAATAAAACGGTTTGCCGCTTAAAAGATATTCAGGATTTGATTCTTGATACGGGTATCGGAACCCGTCAGTACTCCATGATCGAACAGGGGAAAATCGATCATTTGCTGCGTGCCGAACCCGAAGAGCGCCGCGCGTTGATTGAAGAAGCTGCCGGCATCGCCAAATTCAAAACAAAGAAAGACGAAGCTCTTCGCAAGCTGCAGCGCACCGAAGAAAACTTACTGCGCTTGAATGACATTGTTCATGAAGTTGAAAAAAACATTCAATACTCCGAACGTCAGGCGAAAAAAGCCGCTAAATATAAAGTTGAGTTCGACCATCTCAAAAGCCTAGAGATTGAACGTGTCTTTCTGGCTCAAAAGAATATTCATCAGAAAAAGCACCAACTGCAAACAGAACAATCCCAGTTTACCGATCAATTATCTCATTTGGAAGGCGAGCATCATCGTCTCCGGACTGAAATCGGCGGATTAGAAGCGACAGTCACTGAAATTCAGAATC
>JAYSWD010000120.1:0-40145 GCA_043718225.1 Candidatus Omnitrophota bacterium | reverse complement strand
GGAAACACCCTGATTACCGCTGTGGGCGGCATTATTGTGGGATTGCTGATGTTGTATTTACCCGATAAAGACCTCAAAGAAATCGAGAAACCCCTCAGCTAAAGGCAGAATTAACGGGATATGCCATAGATCTTCGATTTTAGCTCTCGCAAAAGCATCATGATTTCCCAGGCAATGCCGATCTCTTCAATAGGGTAGATTCGGTTCATTAACCAGGAGGTAAGCATGCTCGGACAAACTTGTATCTTGTGCAAAGTTTTCGGGGTGATTGCGATCATAGGGTTACTGAATCTGGGGATCGAAGGTGCGACCCAGGTTAATTATTTGGAACGCCTCTTGGCCGAAGCGCCCGTGGTGGTACGGATTCTGTATGTAGTCATGGGCTTAGCGGGACTGATGTCTCTGATTAAACTTTTCAGAGCTTGCCCCGGCTGCACGAAGTAAAAGGAATTAACGAGACAGGCTGTTTGAAAGACAGCCTGTCTTTTTTTTTTGCAAAAATCGGACACAGTGATAGCTCCGATTAAAGCGGTGCTGACTAATTTTTCGTAGAAGGTATTCAGAAAAAAGAGTATCGTCTATTAAAGGAAAAGCACCCGATGCCCCCGCAAAAAGAACAACCCTGGTTTCACACCTACCTGCCAGTCATTTTTTTGTCCGGCCTGGCTTGTTTTATTTTGACGGTCATGTTTTCTTACATTAACCTGAATCCCCAAGTCGAAAGCAATTTTTTCTTTTCCAATGAAGACCCGCAGCTTAAAGAAGATAAGCAAATCAACGCCATCTTTACCCAGCCCGCGCAGGTTGTTCTCAGCGCGAAGGGAGACATCCGTTCCGAAACTTATTATCAGAATGTCCAAAAATTAAGCGAAGCCTATCTTGATTTTCCGGAAATATACGCGGTGCAATCACTGAGCCACGGGCCGCGCGATATTGAAGACGCGCTGAAAAGCCCGCTTTGGAGGCGGTCAGTCTTGGCGGGCGAAGAAGCCTCGCTTTTTTTTCTTTTTTTGAAGCATGAGCCGAAAGAGGAAGTGATCCGGCGCATCGAAAAAGCTCGCGACAACCATCAGGCGCCCGGCTTTGAACTCATGATATCCGGCGGCCCTTACATTGTGGAAATGATCCGTAGAAATTTACACCGTGACCTCAAAGTATTCAGCGTGACGGCATTGCTGCTTTTTTCGGTAACTCTTCTTTTTCTTTTCCGGTCCTGGTGGATTGTGGCGGGAACGGTAGTCTCTTCCATTGTCGCGAGCGCGCTGACTTTGATCGTAAATCAGGCGTTATCCATCGAAATGGGATTTTTAACCGCCAATCTTTCCACGATTGTTTTTGTCCTGACGCTTTCGCACATTACTTTTTTAACCGCGGATTGGAAACAGGTCATGGAATCGGGCGAAGGGCAAAGCCATCCGGGCTGGAAAGCCGCCTACGGAACTTTTGAAGCCGCGCTTTGGAGCACCAGTACGGCGCTGTTGGGCTTTTTAAGCCTTAGTTTTGTGCAGGCAAAATCATTGCGGCAATTCGGCATTGCGGGCGCGGTGGGCACTTTCTTCGCATTGCTGGGAGCTTACGCCATTTATCCGTTTTTTTTGAACTGCCAGAAAAAATCTCCAAAATTTTTTCGGACAAAAACTTATGCCGGCCCCAAAGACGTATCCTTTTTTAAAAAACAGCATGGCTGGATTAGCGCGCTTTGCGGAGTTTTAGTGTGCTTATCTTTTCTTGCTTTTCACAGGCTCAATACCGACCCGAGCTTATTTACCTATTTTCAAAAAGGCAGCGAGCTGCGGAACGGGATTGAATACATTGACCGGCACGGCGGTAGCAACCCGCTTAATATTGTTGTGTCAGACCCCGAGAATCCGGAGTTAAACACCAACGCCGCCATGAAAAAAATGTGGGCATTGCATGAGGCGCTTGAAAAAGACCCGGCGGTGGGAAATGTGGTTTCGATCCCTCTGCTTTTAGCGGAAGCAAAACGCTCACCGCTTACGTTTTTTATGACCAATGAGTGGCTTCTGGATATTCTCGGCGGCGCGCGTTTCGGCGAAGTTGCGAAATATTTTGTGACCGAAGACCGTAAACAAACGCTTTTTACTTTACGCATGAATGAAAGCACGCTTCAGGAAAAAAGGCTGACAACCGTGGAGCGAATTAGGCAAATCGTCATCGACCAAAAGTTTAAGCCGGATTTGATCGGCGGCGTTTTTATGCTTCAGGGACGGTTGGCGGCGCTCGTGAATACCAGTTTGATATCCGGCGGAATATTGCTCAACGTCGTTATTTTGACGATGACTTTATTTCTTTCGCGTTCACTGCGTGTCGCTATTGCGATGCTGATCAGCCTTTATTTTGTGCCGGCCGTGATGTTCGGGATTTTGGGATGCTTCCGCGTGCCGCTTGATGTGATTTCCGCTCCGGCCGTGAACTTGGCGCTCGGAATGGGTGTGGACTCCATGATTCATATGGTTGTCTATATTAAGCGCAAGGGATTGAACATCCGGGAATGGAATTCATGGGCGTCAGCGTCCTCTTATCTGTTTGAACCTATTTTTTGGTCAACGATCGTGGTTTGCGCGGGATTTGCTATTTTTGTGCTTTCCACTTTTCCGCCGACTCAAAGATTCGGAATGTCGGTGGTGCTTGGAACTGTCCTCACGCCGTTGGGCGCGCTGTTCATTCTGCCTTATTTAAGCGGAGCTTCTTTTTTCGGTAAAAAAGCCCTTTTTAAGAAGAGAGCGGACAATTAAGCTTTGCTGTGTAAACGCCGAAGCTTAGAGTGGTTTAAAGGATAGCTTAATATTGCGGGTGGAAATGGAAAAGCCGCGAAAAAAAGTTTTAGCGATCGATGATGAGGCCGAAATTCTCGAGGCGGTCCGGGAGAGTTTTGAGGCGGAAGGTTATGACGTTTGCACGGCAACCGACGGAGCTTCGGGGTTTGCACTCGCGCAGACATTCAAGCCCGACATGATTTTTCTTGATGTCAGTATGCCGAGCATGAACGGTTTTCAATTTCTTGAGAAACTTAGCGCGGACCCCGAGATCAACAAGACTCCGGTGGTCATGATTTCAGGTTATGGCGATTCGGATAATATTTTCAAGGCGCAGGCTTCCCGTTATGTGCGTGATTTTGTGATCAAGCCCTTTAAGGTAATTGATTTGATTGATCTCATGCGTCGCCACGGCTAATTATCCGCTCAAGATGGAAGCTTTCGAATCTCAGTGATTATGGTGTGTCCGCCCCTGAGAATTACCCGCGTTAAAATAAAATCGTTTTGACCTATAACGTGAATATATAACTAAACTAAAATTCCTGGTATCTTGTCTCTTATGATTTTGACTCTGATTCAGATAGGGAGGTTTTGATGAATGTTTTTTGGCCGGATGTGGATGATTCCAAAAGCGCGCATAAAGCTTGCGCGGGCGCGGCGGGAATCGCTTTTTTTATCGCGATTGTTACGGGTATAGTGGCATGGCTGCAAGCCAGCGGCAAAATTAATATGTTCCCAGGGATCGGTATCTGGGCTTTTGTGGATGTCGGCCTTTTTATTTTAATCGGCATCGGTCTCTGTTTTCATTCCCGGATTGCGGCGCTGGCTGGGCTTTTGCTTTATATCGGCGAACGCATTTTTATGATCAAAACGATGGGCTTCCAGGCCAGCCATGTCGTGGCGATTCTTATTTTTGGGCTCGCTTTTGTGAACGGTGTTCGCGGCGCGTTTGCCTGGCATGAGCAGAAAAAATTAGCCGCCGGGGAAACTCCGCTCGTGCTTCCGGAACAAACAATCGCGGATAAACCCAAAAGAAATTTTCCGTTCAGAGTCATTTTTCTTCTAATCGTTCTATTGGCCCTGGCCGCCGTCGCGTATTTTCTTCTGATTAATAAGGGATCTATGCCGACGATTGCGAAACTTAAGCAGCAAACTCAAACGATTAAGAAATCCATAGGACTGCCAAAACCGGTGAACACGCAAACCGCGCCTGCAGGGCAGGCGGTCAAGTTGAAACTGAAAAGCGGGCGCAATTTCCAAGGGGTTTTGGTCAAGAAAAACAGCGAAGGCTATTGGGTTTTTATCGAGGGTACCGGCGAGGTTTTTTTCAGCGTGACGGAAGTCGCGGAAGTTTCATAAAACCGGAAATAGACCGCCCGAAAAAACCATGAAAAAATATCCTCATTTAGAAGTTCGTATTTCAGCCATTCATCACCGCGGTGTTTTTGCCGCGCAAGCCATTCAAAAAGGCATGCGGGTCATTGAATATACCGGGAGAAAGTTGACCGCGGCGCAGGCCGATAACAGCAAATCCGACTATCTTTTTCAGCTTACCCCCCGAATTTTTATCGACGGCAAAAATACCGCGCGTTATATCAATCATTCCTGTAATCCAAACTGTGAAGTGAAAATTGTGCGCGGGCATATTTGGATTAACGCGGTTCGCGATATTAAAAGGGGCGAAGAACTTGTTTATAGCTATAGCTACTCGCTTAAAGAGTCAGAAGACTATCCCTGCGTTTGCGGAGCGAGAAAATGCGCGGGTTATATTTTAGACCGCTATTACTGGCCGGCCCTGGAAAGGCTGAAAAAGAAAGTTTTGAAGACTAAGGCTCTGAATGCCTGAATCTTTTAAATCGAGGGTAGCACGCTGGAAATTTAATTTTTTTCCGGCTTACCGCGCTAGCGGTGCGCGGTTAACTTATATTTCTTCCGACTTTCTCGAAATGAGAATGGAATTACGGCTGACAGGCCGGACGCGCAATTATGTCGGGGCAATGTTTGGCGGCAGCATGTACGCGTCAGTTGACCCGATTTACATGATGATTTTGATTAAGAATTTGGGGCCGGAATATATTGTCTGGGATAAGGCCGCGACGATCCGATTCAAGAAACCCGGCAAAACCAACCTGTATGCCCGCTTTGCAATTGATGAAAATGAAGTTGATGCGATTCGCACCATTCTTGAAAAGTGTCATTCGGCTGATAGGCTTTATCATGTTGAATTAAAAAATGATCAAGGTGTTGTTTGCGCGGAAGTCGACAAAACCGTTTATATTCGCCGCCGCGATCATGAGAAAAAACAATTCAATGATTAGAAGCGGTCTCATAAGCAGTCGTAACTCCCCTAGTACCGTCATCGCGAGAAGCCCAGCAGGGGCGACGTGGCGATCTCCAGCTGAAAAACCAAGATTGCTTCGCCTGCGGCTCGCAATGACATTGCCAATAAAGGACTTCGTGGTTGCTTCTAAACAATCTTCTTTTTTTGTTTTGATGGTTTGTCTGCTTTTGGGATGCGCTACGGCTGGTCGTAATGTTTGGGTGAAGGCGGGGGCCGGTGAAAGTGAGTTTGCCCGTGAGAAGTCTGTTTGTGCCGCTCAGGCGCAATCTGAAAGTAGCGGGATTGATCAAGGTGTTTTCGGGAAATGCATGGAGCAGAACGGCTGGAGCGTTCAAAATGAAAAAGAAATTAAGCCGCAAATCATTCCGGCGCCCAATCCCATGCAGCCGGCTTTTGACGCGTTGGCTCGTGAAAAAGAGCAGCGTTGCGTAAGTGACGAGTTTCGCCTTTTCTTTTCAAAAACAGCTTGTGATCCCAAGGATATTACGGCTATGCAAATCAATGATGCGCTTATGATTACGGAAGCTGAGAAAAGCACTGTCATCAAATTGCGTGATCAAATGGAAAGGTCGCAAGGTCGGGCTGTGGCGGCATATCGAGAGCATGGCGGCGAGTCAGGTGAGCGGGCGGCGCAAATGCTCGAGTCTTGGCGGGTTTTTAACGATAGAAATATTTTAGATTTGATTGAAGGCAAGCAAACCTGGGGCGAGTACAATCGTTATCGCAAAGGTCTTTATCTGCAACTGGCTGAATCGCTTCAGAAATTAAGTAACCCGCAATAAATTGAGGTTGAGATGATATCCGTAAAAGGTTATGCCGCGCTGACAGCCAAAGCACCGCTGACACCTTACTCTTTTCAGCGCCGCAATCCCGGTGATCATGATGTGCTCATTGATATTCACTATTGCGGAATTTGCCATTCCGATATTCACCAGGTGCGTGATGAGTGGGGCGGCGCGAAATTTCCGATGGTGCCGGGGCATGAAATTACAGGCATAGTTCATAGCGTGGGAAAGAAAGTCAAAAAATTTAAAGCGGGTGACAACGTTGGCGTCGGATGTATGGTCGATTCCTGCCGGACTTGCGCACCTTGCCAAAATGAACTTCAGCAGTTTTGTGAAAAGGGGCCGAGCTTCACTTACAACAGCACTGAACAAAATAAAAAAACTCCGACGCAGGGAGGTTATTCGAGTGCCATTGTCACGGATGAAAAATTTGTTTTACGCATACCGAAGCAGCTTCCGCTTGATGCGGCCGCGCCTTTACTTTGCGCCGGGATAACGCTTTATTCGCCGTTGAAACATTGGAAAGCGGGCCCGGGGAAAAAAGTCGCGATCATTGGATTGGGCGGATTGGGGCATATGGGCGTTAAAATCGCGCATGCGCTAGGAGCGGAAGTGACAGTCCTAAGCCAGTCACTGAAAAAAAAAGCGGATGGAATACGTTTAGGAGCGGACCATTTTTATGCGACATCGGACCCGAAAACATTTATCAAGCTCAAAAAATATTTTGATTTGATCATTAATACGGTTTCCGCCGAAATTGACTGGAATCAGTATATTGAACTTTTGAAAATTGACGGAACAATGGTTTTGGTCGGCGTACCCGAAAAAGATATTCCGGTCGGCGCGTTTTCACTGATCGGTGGGCGCAGAAGTTTGGCGGGCTCTTTGATCGGCGGAATTAAAGAAACGCAGGAAATGCTTAATTTTTGCGGTCAACATAGCATTACAAGCGACATTGAATTGATACCGGCTCAGAAAGTGAATGAAGCATATAAGCGGGTGATTAAAAGCGACGTCAAATACCGTTTTGTGATTGATATGCAAGCATCTAAGCTAACCTTGCGGTCGTGGCTGTAAAATGCCGCAAGCCGCTAAGATTTTTTGTGTTTGAAATACTCGATTTGCCCGAGCCGCTTTTGCGCGTCCGCTTTGCTTTTATAAGCCCGGCTTAACGCTTTACCTTTTTCGCTGAAAACTTTGTATCCGCCGCTTACTTTTCTAATCATTCAAACTCCTCCGCCTGGAGTGCCAGCTCCGGCACTCCCTGAAGAACCTGCTGAAGCGCCTGATCCCGAGCTGCTCGAGCCCGAAGCGCTGACGCCTGTACCTCCGGAAAGAGTGCCGCTTCCGGCAGAGACGCTTCCTGATGAAGAGGGGCTGCCGGCGGATGTGCCCGGTTCACCAACTCCTCCGAAGCTTCTGGATACCGCGTTCGTCGGCAAAGTAGTAATCTGATTTATTTGGGACACCGGGGCATCGTCAATAGTAGTGCCGCTGCTGAAAGTTCCGTTAACATTCGTCCGAGCATTGGCGTCCGTAGTGTGATATCCGGGGGTTCGCCGTAATGCGTTGGTGTTTAATTGACTGCCGGTTGCAAACGGATTGGCAGCATTCGCGCCGCCTGCGAGCGTGGCTTCGTTCGGGTTTGCGCCGGTGATAGTTCTAAACGGAGTATTTAATCCGGACGTAACGCCCGCTGAATTAGTACCGCTTGAAAAAGCACCGTTAAGATTGGCGCTTGCATTCGACTCATCACTGCGAAGTACGGAGGACCCTGTAGTAGTCACTCCGCCGGATTGATCAATGGTGCTGCGGGTCCCGGCGCCTGACACTAACACCGCGGAGTTTGGCGTAATACATTGGCTCAGAGATGAATCCCATTTTTGACCCGGATTGCATTGGTGGGCATTGACATAAGGCGCAGCCGCTAAGAAAAAGAATGCCGCCATACTTAAAATGAGCAAGTCGATTGAAAGATCAGGGTGATTCTTTTTCATAACATACTCCTTTACTTTTTGGCGTCACAGCTCTCAATATTAATAAGAAGAGCTCGCCGAAGTGTTCATGGAAGTGTTTCCACTGCGAAACCAGGAAATCGGATTATACCAGCGGCGGTTCGAACCGGTCCGAGTACGCGCGTTCGCGGAATACCTGTCCGAATTTGAGTTTGAACTGGTGTTTATACCCGAATTTGAATTCACGCTTGAGCGTGCACCTAGGCTTGAATTCGAGTTTGTGTTTGAATTGTTGTGCCCGTCCACAGATGTATTCAGGCCGGAATCTGAGCTTGTGCTTGTATTGGCCGAAACCCCAGTGCCAGAGCCGGATACCGATCCCGAAACTGTTGAGCTATTTGTCGTGCTCATTGAATCTTGAGCTACCGCCACATTAATCATCATTCCGAAAAGAATTGCGAATAAAGCTAATTTTTTCATAAATACTCCTTTTAGTTCTGTTTAATGAGTGCTGTTTAAACGGCCGCGGAAGGCGAAGTATGACATTCGCTTTTTCTCAAGCACGCTTTTTTTCCGGCGACACCGCCTGCAATTGCCGCTATTAGCGAAAGCTAATAAAAAAAGCGGACCAAAGCATGGCTTGCGTATAGGTTGAAACTTTTTCAGCCGCTTCTTTGGCTTTGGCCTTAAGTTCTTCTTTCTTCTGCGCAACTTTTTCCGCGGCCCGGTCGATTTCTTCGCGCGATAAATTAGTATTAACAGCAAGAATATTTTTGGCCTCTTCTTCATCACCATAAATTAAAGCCGACGCGAATTTTCCGAAAACTTTCCCGTCAATTTCTATACCGCTTCCTTCGGCCGGTGTATTGTCCGCGCGGGTTCCTGCGATTTCAGAGATGGCATTTTTAATATCCGCTTGAAAACCGGCAGGGGCGTTTTGATATTCTTCAGCGGCTGAAGAGGCGGCTTTCGCGAAAAGAGGGCCTGCCGCAGCGGCCGCTCCACCCGCGGCTTGAGCTGTAGCCAATGCTCCGGAAAAAGCCGCGCCGACGCCCGCCATTCCGAATAGGACCGTCAGCACTAAGGAAAGCGCCCAAACAGCAAAGCCATGTTTTTTGCCGCAATAGTAATCGGGGATAGAAGATCCCGCAAAAAAGCCGCCTGTATAAAGCGCGACAAACCAGGTTAAAAGCACCCAAATAACGGAAGCTGCCGCGACTTTTACGGAAAGAGCGTTCGCATTACCGAGGTCAAGGGCCGAAATGCCGATAGCCGAACCGAGCGTGTACATAAAAATAGCGATCGCCGCCGCTACAAGCCAGCCGCCGAAGATTGCATTCCAACACACTCCCGAGTGTGCAGGCAACAAAGCAGCATTTTGAATTCTTGTTTCTGTATAATTTTCCATGTTACCCCTTTATGATCTCAGTCCGTTCGATCTTTAAATATGCATAAGATTGATTGCCAGCGTTGAGTGCATTGTCTCTATGCTCGCATTGACGCTGTGTTCTCCGCCCGAATTTTGGATTAAGGAATAGGGAGCTAGAGTTTCATTTTCAGCAAATGCCGCCGCTGCACTCGTCATTAAAACTAAAGCAAAGAGCCATTTTTTCATAAGAATTTCTATTCAGTGGTATTAACGCCGCCGGTTACAACAGAGTTCACTCCGCTATTGGCGTTTGTGGACTCATAAGCGTCTTTATAATCGGCGTTTGCATTAACAGAAGCGTTTGCCGTGATTCCGCCCGGCGTATTATTGACCGTGTCATATTGCGCGTTTGCGCGCTGAGTTTGTTTGGAGCCCGCATTATTGATTTGCGCGGTATCGAGCATGACGCATTGTTTAAGCTTAGAATCCCAGCCTTGATTTTCATTACATTGTGCCGATGTTTCCGCGAAAACAGCGGGTGAGGCTAAGATCAACAAGGTTAAGATTGTGATTAGGTTTTTCATAAATCCTCATTTGTTAATTAATATTTCTTTGATTTAGATAGAGCAGTTTGTATGCCACGTTTTTGTATAGGGAACTCGAGAAATCAAAGAATGGACTTGTCGAAAAAATGCGTAATGTGTCAGAAAAAACGGACAAATTTCAAAAGAGAAAGGACGGAAAAAACGAGATCTTAAAACCGGATAAATGAATTCAGATGGAGCTGCATATGACGTATTATATTAAAAATAGGATGGTTGGTATGAAGCGGGCTGGATGGTTTTTAATAATGATGGTTTTTATGAACGCAGCTTCTGCGGCAGCACCGGAAAGGCAGATCATTCTTGCTTTGGGCGACTCCACAACGGCGGGAACTCCGGGATTCCGTTCGCCGCTTGAAGATCCGCCGAATGGGTCTGGGGATGAAAAAAGCCAATATGCTTACTGGATGATGAGGCAGCATCCTGAATGGACCGTGCTTAACCGCGGAATTGCGGGACAACGCACGGATCAAATTTGGAAACGTTTCAAAAAATATGTTGAAACGGAAAAACCGCATACGGTTATTGTTCTTGCTGGAGTCAATGATCTTTATCAAGGCTATTCCGAAAAAGAAGTCGAAGCGAATCTGGAAAAAATTTATATGCTTGCCGTTGAGAAAAAAATCCGTGTCGTTGCCTGCACGATCCTGCCTTATAACCGCGCGTCGCCCGCAGCCGTGATTAAAATATTGCGGGTTAATTCCTGGATCCGGGAAATTTCAAAAAAGAACGAGTTTATTTTTTGTGATACGTTTCGCGCCGTCAGTAATCCGCTGGGGTTTGGACTGGCCGGTTCGCCTGATCGCATTCATCCCGATGTGGAAGGGTATAGAAAAATGGCAGAGGCGCTTGCGCAAGCATTGTCACCGGAAGCTTAATTTGTGAATGACCTTGAATGTCCGCTTTGCTTAATGGCGGCACCCTTTTTTATTGTGGCGCATGAACGGCATTTTTACCGCTGCCATTCTTGCGATCTCATTTTTCTGATTCCTTCTGAGCGGCTTAGTACAAAGGATGAACTGGGGCGTTATCAACTTCACCAAAACGATGATCAGGATCCGGGTTACCGCGCATTCTTGAATCAACTTGCTAAGCCTTTAATCGAAAGGCTTTCCGCCCCGAAGGAGGGGCTTGATTACGGCTGCGGACCGGGGCCAACACTTTCAAAAATGCTTGAGAAGAAGGGTTTTAAAATGTCGGTTTACGACCCTTATTTTTTTGCCGATGAAGCGTCCTTAAAACAATCATATGATTTCATTACCTGTACCGAAACAGTCGAGCATTTTTATTTTCCGGGAAAAGAATTTGAAAAAATCAATCAACTTTTAAGGCCCGGTGGATGGTTGGGCATTTTAACGCAATGGGTTCATACGGAACGGAATTTTGACAAGTGGCATTATCCAAAAGATCCAACACATGTTTCTTTTTACAGTATGGAAACGATGCGGTGGATTGCAAGAAAGTATGATTGGCATCTGATTGCCCCCGCTGAGAATGTGGCGCTTTTCTATAAACTTAATGCGTAATACAATGCGGGCGATTTTTTAATACTAAAACGGAGTTTTTATGTTTGATAAAATGAAAGATATGGCCGCGCAAATGCAAATGATGCAGAAGCTGATGAAAGATGAAAACTTTAAAGCGCTCATGGCGCATCCTAAAATGCAGGAATTAATGAAAGACCCAGAATTCCTTGAGCTGATGAAAACTAATGATATGCAAAAAGCTTCATCCAACCCCAAGCTTGCCGCATTAAAAAATGATCCGGAGTTAGTGCAGTTGATATCCCGCATGCAATGGCCCAAACCATAAAATAAATAAGAGCGAGTGCTGGTTGCGCCTTTAGCGCAGAAGCAAAACATTACAGCTATCTAAGAAGGATTTTTTCGGGAGAGCCGTCTTTCGATTTCCAGATTTGCAGCAACATGTAGGCGGCGATTGCTAAATTGCCGAGCAGCATAATCAGTACAAACCATAAAATTCGTGCCAGCCATTTTGCTTCTTTATAAAAAACCCAGACATAAAATGTAAGAAATGCCAGGTAGGTGTCTACGAGCGTAGCCTGAAACCATTTGTCGGGCCACAAGCCGGTGCCGGCCTGCAGGACATTCCGATCAAGAGAAGCGCGAATAGTCGCCCAAAGAATAATCAGAAAAAAAACGGAGAATAGAATTTGCAAAAAACGTTTCATGATTATTTCTGAGGCGACATTAAAAGCGAGTCGCGCAGTTTTTTGTTGAGCGGAACGCGCGAAAGCCAAATGCCAAAAAAAGCTTTTTGGAAATCTTTGCCCGGAATGGTTGCCTGAAGCTTGCCGTTCAAAATAAGTGATGTTCCGGCGCCGGGTTCATATCGCAATTCATAGCGGTCGCCTTTTTTTACGCTTTGATAAGCGGCATCGAGCTGCTTCAAGCGGTCTTCCAAAGCCGTTGAATTTACTTCCGGATTTTTTAAAATTCTGTCGCGCGAAGCTTTAATCATGATTTCTTTTTTGATAGTGCGGTGATAACGGAGGATTAAGCTTTTGGGGGCATTTCCTAAAACGGCATCGATGGTTTTTACTTCCGCCGGAGCATATAAAGCCGCCGTATAAAGGTCAAATCTTACATATTCAAGTAAACCCATTCCTTTGAGAGGGATGTCGCGGCCCGCGATTTTTACGGCCGGTTCAAAACAAACAGAATCTTTGCAAAGGTCTCTTGGTTCATTGCCGTTTGAAACGCACGGCAAAAAAAGGAAAAGAAATAAAGAGGTGCGGAATAAATTTTTTTTCATAAGGCTCAAAAAAAAGACCGAAGCCGAATTTCCGGAGAAAACGGCTTCGGTCTTTTAAATCAGATTTTACTTGCTGACATAACGCGCGCTCGCGTTCGAGCTGTACTTTGAACTCGTGTCTTCGGCGGGAGCGCTATAGCTGCCGGACTGCATGGGAGTCGAAGTATAGGACGATGACGCGCCGTAAGTACCGGTGCTGATCGGGCAAGGCGGGCATTTGCGTGCGCAGCCTGAAGCAAGTACCAAAGCGCTGATAAAAAGAATACCCAACTTAATTTTCATGTGATCCTCCTTGAATGATAAAAACAGGTCGCGTATCTTACCAAAACTTTTGCAATTCGGCTAATATATAAGACTTATTCAAGATAAAACGTGTTAGTTAAGTCATTCCAGAAACCCAAAGGGTTATCTGGAATCTAAGATCTTCCGATCAAGCCGGAAGACAAAAGAAGGAGAGAGCATGGAAAATTTCGGGAAATTAATCCTGCGCCTATCTATCGGCGGTTTGATGCTTTTTCACGGTATTCATAAGCTGACGCATGGTTTTAGCATGATCGGCGATATGCTTGTCAAAAATAATCTACCACGAGAGTTGATGTGGGGCGTTCCGCTGGGAGAAGTCCTCGCGCCCGTTCTTTTGATTGCCGGCTGGAAAGCCCGGCCCGCGGCGGCGCTTGTCGCGTTCACCATGGCCATGTCAATTTATTTGGTTTTTCGCGACAGCCTATTTAAGTTAAACGAGCACGGCGCTTTGGATTATGAAATGAATCTGCTTTATTTTTTCGGCGCCGTTGCGATTATGTTTCTTGGGGTGGGGAAGTATTCCGTTTCCGGCGGACAAGGAAAACTTGATTAATAAGTCGTTGAAAAAGTTCATTCGCGGCGTTGTAACCTTCGCTTGCTTGTGCGCAGTCTTTTTGTTTACGGGCTCTTCTGCCTGGGCGATTGAAACGGTTTTGCAATACTCACTGACTGAAACCCATACGCCTTCCGCGGAACAATCCAAGAAAAAACAAAAAGAAACTCAGTTAGCTTCCAAAAAGGAAGTGGTTTTGGGCGACGGATTTTTTTCGGTGAAAGAAAAAAGCCTGCAGCGGATTTATGATTTTAAAAAACACCGGATTCATTATTTGGATCATCAGGCGAAAACGCGCACGGAAATTTCGCTATTCGCGGATCCCGCTTTTCGGATCAATGAATTTCAACACCGCATGCGCATGGATGAAGTGGTCGTAAAGGCGGGCGGCCTTCCGCTGGAAGACCTTTTTACCCTGGAAAGCATTTTTGGCGTGGAAAGCGAAAGCAAAAAAGTCAAGATAACGGAGGATGCACCGGAAAAAGGAAAGATAAAATTTTTAAGCGCGGATAAAATTGTTTCCGAAATTATCTTAAATGAGAAATACCCTCTTCCGGCAGGAGGCATGTTCAATCGGTTTTTAGTTTATGATAATTCTCTTCATCCGCTTATCCGCAAACGGATTATCGAAAAGCAGCTCATTCCCGTTGAGATTCAAAACTCGCTTCAGAGCATGGACGGTACGGATCGGTTTGTGCTGACTTTAAATAATTTAAAAACCCAGCCTGACAGGGGCTTTGATATCCCCTTAAACTATGCCCTTTCAAAAAAGAAGCCCGGAGCCGGCCCCGCAGCGGGCACATTGGAAAAACTGATTCAGTCCGCAAAATCAAAAACCAAGTCTTTGAAGCATGATAAAGAATGGTTTTTGAATTACGCGCGCGAAGCGGCAAAGAAGAAAAATTATTTGGATGCGGCTTTGTCGGTTTTTGAATATGGTTTGCAAACGGGCGACCAGCAGACTACATCGGAAGAAATACAGAAACTCGCCGTGCATCAGAAAGACGATAACGAAGTCGACCGTTTTTTTAGAAGCCTTGGAATTGCGGGACCGGAACAGGCGCAGCGCGCTATTCTTGAACTGGGTAAATTAGACCGTAAAAAGCTGAAGCGGGCGCATATGATCGATATTATGATTGCCAACCAGCAATCGGTTCTCGGCCAAAACGCGGAAGCTCAAAAACGCATGCTGGGCGCGCTTAAATCCAATCCTTATATCGCGGGAGCTTATAAGGATTTGGGGGATATGTTTTACGCGGGCTTTGACATGGTTTCGGCCTGGATGTGCTGGGATTTCGCACGGAAGCAGGCGCCGGAGCATTTTATGCTGAAACCCATTTCTGATTATGAGGCGGATCTTTTGAAAAATTTTCCTGATTTTTTTTCTTAAGAATTATTTATAGAGCTGATTTTAGTGAATAAAATTTTTAAAAATCAAGGGCCGGCAATGAGGGGCATACGATTAATAGACTTTTCGCATTGAGAGTCATTTGGCGGGATTAAATTGTCATTATATTACAAAGATTTTTTAGCGGCGCGGGAAGGAAGCAGTGCGGATATTAGAGATTTTGATAAATATGATAACATTAAATTCGAAAAATTTTACCCTAAGGAAAAAAAACTTGCTTATAAATTGCTCGAGAAGGACTTTTTTGGAGAAAACAGAGGTCTGTATCAAATTGCATTAATTATGCGCAAATTGAATCCTGTCAACGCCAAGGTTGCCATCAATAAATACTTGAATGCCAAAGAATCAGGTTATTCAGCGACAGGGATAGTCTTATAAAATTATGCGAGTTCACGGATTAGCCAGAAATGTGCGGTAATGATTAATGTCCATCCTCTGTACAAAGCTTCAAGCGCAACAAATATTGTGAATAAAATATATATTTTTATTTTTTTACTTGGTTTTTGTACATTTAGCGTGGCAAAAGAAGAATCCTCCTTCGATTTATCCGGTAAAATGGCCTCTTTCGAGAAGGCGCATCAGGCTATTCAAACCAGCTGCATGCCGTGCCACTCCGCTCAATTACCCTTACCCTGGTATGGACGCATGCCCGGCATTAAACAGCAAATGAAAAAAAACTATTTGAAAGCGATCGAAGGTTTGAATTTAGATTCACAAATTTATGTTACCGGGCAACCTCCTTCCGCCGAAGCGCTGGGAAAAATCGAAGAGGTTTTACAAAAAGACAGGATGCCGCCGCGTTTATACCGGCTTAAACATTTAGAATCGCGGCTTTCGCAGCAAGAAAAATGGGCCATTTTAAATTGGATCCGGGATGAGCGGGTCGGCGCTCAGCGGCTTATGCAATTACCGCCGCCCCCGCAGGCCGCGCCCGCTCCCGTGAGCGAAAAAAAAGCGGAAAAAAACAACAACCCTTTTAAGCCTTTTGATTCATGAGCGGATTGAAAAGTATCGCTGAAAAAATCGGGAATTTTTTTCTAATTCCGCGGCTTTCACTTATTTTAGCTTCAGGGTCTTGCCTCTGTTTTATTTTCGGCATGATTTCACCGCGTTTTTTGTCGTTTATCGCGTTTGTTCCCGAACGTATTTTGGCGGGAGAGTTTTGGCGCGCTTTATCGTTTATTTTTTATCCGTTTGATCTTCATCCTTTCTTCGCGTTTTTTACTTACTATCTTTTCTATCTCATGGGTTCCGCGCTCGAACAGAAATGGGGCGCGGCCAAATTCAACCTGTTTATTTTTGCGGGTTATCTAGGAACGATAGCGGCGGCATTTTTAACGCCCGCGGCGATAGCGACAAATTATTATATTTATCTTTCCGTCTATTTGGCGTTTGCCGCGCTTTATCCCGACTTCGAACTTTATTTGTTTTTTGTTCTGCCGGTTAAAATTAAATGGCTTGCATGGATGGTGGTGGCTTTGACGGCGCTCGATTTCGCCGCGTCGGGATTAGCTGGCCGTCTCGCGATGCTTGTGTCGGCGGCTAACTTTTTAATTTTTTTTGGCCCGAGTTTTTTTCAAAATACGCGCGGCCGTGTTCAGATCATGCAGGTGGAAATCCGTGCCGCTCAGCAAGAGGCCAAGCCGTTTCATGTTTGCGCGTCCTGCGGAATAACCGAAAAAACAAATTCCGCGGCTGTATTTCGCGTTTCGGGCGGGCGGGAGTATTGCTTGGACCACTTGCCGGGTTTGCCCAAACAGTAAAAAGATGGGGGTTGCTTGTCAAATGTACTATCCTGACAGGCAGGAAGTTTGCTAGAATTCTCTAGAAGCTCTCCGTAAACCTCCTCGAGAATGGGCCGGCTTGATGACGAAGCCGCAGGCTGTTAGTGGTTTGCGGATGTTTCTAATTCTAAAGCCGCCCTAGAGAAGGTATTCATGAAAAAAAATTCGTATTTTTTCCTCTTTCTGATTTTAATGTCTCTTTCCATGCCATTACTCGGCATGGCCGCGGATGATGTATCCGATGAGATGGATGCGGCCTTGGCGGAAACCGCGACTCAAGCAGAAAAATTGCCTGTTTCAGACGCTCCGGAATCAATGAAAGCACGCGATGTGTTAACGAAGGAAGAGCGCCAAGCTTCTACACCGTCGCCCTCTGAAACACAGGAAGATTATCTGAAAGGTGAATTGAATGAAGCGCCGTCTAAGTCCGCTGTGTTGGAATCCGCGGCTGAAAAAGGCGAATTGATGCTGGCTGACTTTGATACGGGCGATAAGCCGAATAATTTGGGCGGAGACTTCGGAGGATTTTCAAAAGATCCGAATGATGACACGCAGGATTGCCGCGCGACTTTCGCCTCAGATGATGCCCTTGGAAACATGGAAGGGTTTGCTTTGCGCCTGGATTATGACGTTGATTCGCCGTCTCCCGCCTATAACGGATTTTGGATGAAGCTTGAAAATTTAAACGCGCTGTCTTATGACACGCTGTCTTTTTATGTACGCGGCGCTTCCAAGCGTTTCACCAAGCGCCTGAAAGTCGAATTGAAAACCCCCGATCACCGTTCATCCTATTTTTTTATCGCCGGCATCAATGATCAATGGCAGAAATTCCAAATTCCGCTTAAACGTTTTAAGGGCATCAAGGACTGGTCTATTTTAGGCGAACTTGTTTTGGTTTTTGACGATGTGAATACTGCCCCTAAAAAAGGGACTTTGCTGGTTGACCAAATCACGCTTGAACGTAAAGAAAACGGCATGAAGCCGCGTCCTTCCGCCGCTGACGATTCCAGTTCCGCGGTCGAGCCAAATACTTTAGTCTCCCTGCCTGCCGACGGGCAGGTGAGCGGCTCAATTCAGCCGCCGGTCCCGTCTGCTCCGACAGTTTGATTCATTCATGCGAAAAGCCTGGGCTGCCGTCATGATATTGGGATTTCTTTTCGGCGGCGGCTCTTCAGCGCGCGCGGATTCAGCCCAATCTATTTATAATTTCAAAGCCAAGTTGATTAACGGAGAAGAGAAAAATCTCGCGGATTACAAAGGCAAAGTTCTTATGGTCGTCAACACCGCTTCCGCCTGCGGATTCACGCCTCAGTACGCATCACTCCAAAGCCTTTACGAAAAATATCAAACACAGGGCCTTGAAATTTTAGCTTTTCCTTCCAATGATTTCGGCAGGCAAGAACAGGGAACCAATGAGGAGATTCAGAAGTTTTGCGATTTGCGTTTCAAAGCAAAATTTCCTCTTTTTGAAAAGATCGATGTGAAAGGCAAAAACATGCATCCGCTTTACCGGTATTTAACCGAAACCGGCCTGAAAAAGGGTTCCATTAAATGGAATTTTTCGAAATTTATTATCGACAGGCAAGGGAATGTTGCCGGCCGCTTTGCTCCCACCACTGATCCGCTGTCGGATAAGGTCATCAAAAAAACTGAAGAACTTCTGATTTAAAACTCTACACCTTGTCCCTCATATGCATTGCCTGTTCGGCCGGTTTTAAATTGGTGTGAGCAGGGCCATTCACCACTTGTCCGTTTTGGTTAAAGCGCGAACCATGACAGGGGCAATCCCATGTTCTTTCGGCTGAATTCCAGCCTACGAGGCAGCCTAAATGCGGACAGATGGCTGATAACACATGCACCGTTCCGTTTTCATCGCATGACACCGCCTTACTGGAAAGTCCGCTGCCGACGATGCGCCCTTCTCCGGGTTTAAGATCATTTAAAGTATCATGATGCTTTTTCAAGTAATCACAGGTCAAATGCGCGGGAAAATCTTTGTTTTCACGCAGATAAACAGGCAGAGAAGAAAGTGTGATGCGCGAGGGGGAATAAATGCTTTCCCACGAATTCTCATGTCCAAGGATGATGTCGGAAATGATCATGGCGGATAATGTTCCGAAAGTCATACCGGTGCCTGAAAATCCGGTCGCAACAAATGATTTTTTTGAAAAAGCATTGCGGCCGATATAGGGCAGTCCATCGACGGTTTCAATGATTTGTCCGGACCAGCGATGCGTAAAATCAAACGTATGAAAATGATTGAATGTAAAATTTTCCAGAGCCTGAAAACGGGAGGCAGTATCTTTTTCAGAACCGGTTTTATGGTCTTCGCCGCCGACAATTAAAAAATCCGCCCCGTTTATTCTTTGGTTGCGGATGTAATGATAAGGGTCGTTGATATCCCAAAAAAGCCCGCGTAGAGGCATGGGCGCGGGAACTGCCACCGCATAAGAACGGTAGGCCGCCAGTTTAGTTTGAATCAAAACGAGATTGGAGACTGGGACATGGGTAGCCCAAATTACATTTTGCGCGGTCACTGATCCTGTCGCTGTAATGACGCGGCAGTCTTTATTTTCTTTAAAATTTTCCACAAGCGAATTTTCAAAGATGACACTGCCGTCTCCGTGAATTTTTCCGGCGAGCGCGGACAGATATATTGCGGGATTAAATTGAGCCTGGTTCTCAACGCGAATCCCGCCTTCGGTCGGATAAGGCAGGGGGACTTCCGGCTCCATTTCCGCGTTTATGCCCAGAAGTTTGAATGCGGTAATTTCTTTCCGCAGATACTCGAGCTGTTCTGTGGTTTCGGCATAGAGATAAGCCGGTAAATGTTCCCAGCTGCAGTCAATGGCCAATGTTTCGATAATGGATTTTATTTTATGAATCGCGGCGCGTTGTGACGCGATAACTTGCTTTGCTTTTTCAATGCCGAACGTTTGGATTAATTCGCGGCAGCCGCCGTCAGGAATTTCAGTGAGATGCGCCGTGGTCATGCCGCTTTCGCCGTGAATAATTTTATTTTTTTCAATCACGGCGACTTTCTTTCCGGAGTTTTTTAAAATCCATGCGGCCGTCAAGCCGGTCATTCCCGCGCCGATAATCGCCACGTCCACATGAATATTGCCTTTTAATGCTGGGAAATCCGGCCCTTTAGCATTGTTCAGCCAAATACTTTGAGTTTTTTTTTGCATAGATCCCCCTTAATGCAGGTATCAACATCCATGCCATAAAGAAAGAGATGATCTCTATTCGGCGTGCGCGAATTTTGAATGTTGATTTAGATTTATTGTCTGATTTTCAATAAAAATCGTCCGTTCCGTCTGACACTTTAAACTGTTTCTTTTTAAGGCTCTGACCATGTACTTTTTCTAAGTGCTTTAATAGACGCAAGTTGTCGCTTTTAAAAATCTCCCGGCATAACTGGCACGGCCTTTGAATTAGAAAAGGCAAGTCATCAAATTTTTCAAACAAAGAAAAGAGGGGATTTATGAAACACTTCGGAAGTTTTTTTATTACAGGATTAATGACGGTATGCGCCCTGCTGCCTCAAACAGCGTACGCTGCGACTGACGCGGGCGCCGCGTTAAATAAATTGCTTCGCACCGAAAAAGACGCGCAAGACGGTTATTTCGCGTCAGCACAGCAGGCACAAAGCGCGGAGTTGAAAAATCTTTTTTTATCGTTATCTAACGAGCGCAAGGGTTTCGTCGAAGCGCTTGACGGTAAAGTGGAAAAGCTCGGCGATATTCCCGAAGAAAAAGGGACGCTTGAAGGCGCCGCTTACCGCGGGTGGATTGACGTTAAAACCGCGCTCTCAAACAACGATGACCGCGCTGTTTTAGCCGAAGTTGCCAAGGTCGAAGCGGTTGCCGTGGATCGTTATAACGACACATTGCAAGAAAACCTGCCGGATGATGTTCGTTCAATTGTGAATGACCAGGCGGGAAAAGTCCGTTCAGCGCAGGCCTTGGCTGAATATTTAGCCGATGCAACGGGCAATAAAATCGCGACAAAAGACGCGATTCAAATGGCCAAAGAAAAAGGTTTGGACGTTCGCGGTTAATTTCCGGGTGGATTAAGCGAAAAGGGATAAACCATGGATGATCATTCATTCGTAAGTAGGGAAACCGCAAGGTTGGTCTGAAGCGAAAGAAACCATTCATGGTCCTTTTACGCGCTTTTAAACTTATGAAGCGGAAACAAGCAGACAAGAAAATAAGATATGCGGTTGTTGGGCTGGGATACATTGCTCAAAATGCAGTGCTTCCGGCTTTTGCGCATGCCCGGGAAAATTCTGAACTGGCTGCGCTCGTTTCCGATGACCCGATTAAGCTTGAAAAACTAAGCAAGAAATATAAAGCCCCGTTCACGTTTTCTTATGAGCTTTACGATCAATATTTAGCCAGCGGAGAAATTGACGCGGTCTATATCGCGCTTCCCAATAGTATGCATCGTGATTTTGCCATCCGCGCGGCGAAGGCGGGCATTCATATTTTATGTGAAAAACCGCTGGCGGTGACTGAGGCAGATTGCGAAGCTATGATTCGCGCGGCAGATGAAAACAAAGTTAAGTTGATGACCGCTTACCGGCTGCATTTTGAGAAAGCGAATATGACCAGCGTCAAAATTGCGCAATCGGGAAAGCTGGGCGATTTGCGTATTTTCAATTCCGTTTTTAGTATGCAAGTGAAAGCGGGGGATATCCGTCTTCAGCATGTGCTGGGCGGCGGAACTTTATATGACATCGGAATTTATTGCATTAACGCGGCGCGTTATCTTTTTCGCGCGGAACCGGTGGAAGTCATTGCAAAAAGCGCCAATAAAGGTGAGAAAAGATTCAGTGAAGTTGACGAGATGACTTCAGTCATTATGAAATTTCCGGGCGAGCGCTTGGCGTCTTTCACGACTAGCTTCGGCGCAGCGAATATGTCCTCTTATCAGGTTATCGGGACGAAAGGCACGCTGGTGCTTGAAAACGCTTATGAATACGAAGAACCCTGCGAAAGATTTATCCATATTAGGGATTCCAAAAAGCAGCAAAAATTTCCTTTGCGGGACCAGTTTGCGCCGGAGTTGGTTTATTTTTCGGATTGCATATTAAAAAATCGCAAGCCGGAGGCTTCAGGCACCGAGGGCTTGGCAGATGTGCGGATTATCGAAGCGCTTTATCATTCCGCGAAGACGGGCAGGCCGGTAAAAATGGATGAGTTTAAACCGCATTCGCGTCCGTCAACAAAACACGTTATTCTTCGTCCACCGGTTCAAAAGCCTGAACTGGTGCATGCGTCATCGCCGCATGATTAATCGAGTTTAAATAGCTACGTATTATTAATGTCTGATTTCAAACACGAGGTGATCGATGGAAACTAAAACGACAGCCGCAGCTCATAGCCGTAAAGGTACTCACATGCGTGCGCATCCAAAGCACGACAAAATCCATGAAGCGCTCGCGCTTTTGAATGAAGTCGCCATCGAAAAGAAAGACGAGCTTTGGGAGACGATCGAAGATAAATATACTTCGGTCAAAGACATGGTTGAGGGCGCGGCAGAAAGCGGGCTTCACACGGCGCTTCAACTTAAAAAAGACCTTCTGAAGCAACTACAAGAAGAAGAAAAGAAAATGAAAACCGTTGCGCGTAACATTGATAAACATGTCCATGATGACCCGTGGAAAGCCATCGGCAGCGCCGCCGCTTTTTCCTTTATCGTGGGTATTTTTTTAGCGCGAAGATAAATTATTGCTTGAGGGAATTACCGAACGGCAATTCCTTCAAATTAAGGAGAACAAAGAATGAAAAATTCGGTTGCCCGCCAAAAAACAAATCTTAAATCCTCTAAAAATCACATCCCAAAGCCGGGTTTGAAGAAAGGCAAGAAAATCTGCGGTGATGAATGCAAAGAAGACACACATCGAGATGTTGATTAACAGAGTATTCTTATTAAGCTTTTTTCGCGCCCAAATTTCTCGTTTACAATTCCGCTAAGGCTGTTTAAAATTCACCCGCATTTGAAACAGGTCCCGTAAGGCTGCGCCGGTAACGGCGTAAAATTATGGGTTAAATTGGAAGAAGTCGTCCTTTGGGATTATCTTTGCCGTGCCGCGACTGTCGTAGTCGGTACCATTTAATGGTACCGGTTGCTAGCCAGATACAAGCCCGTTTCTAGAGTTTGTTCCGATATCAAGTTTCGAAGAGAAATTTTGGATTTTGCTGCCGAGCCAAAGCGGACCGAAGCGCGCATACTGAACCGTCAGTCTGTAAGCTGAGGGGCGCGAAGGCGTAGGCCAAAAGCCTAAATTGCAGCAGAAAAATGATATCGGAGCAGACTCTTATTATTTCGCTCCTCATTGCGAGCCACAATTGAGGAACGGGTGAGTCCTGCCAAAAGCATGCTCCTTCGTTCCTTGTCGAAGGAGATTTATGTTCGGACGTTTCATTTGTTTTTTTGTCGCCGCTTTTTTAATTTCGCTTTCTTCGCAGGCGCGGGAAATTCAAGCAGCCGCGCCCGTTTCCGCGATCAGCGCAGAAGATTTAAAATCTCCGAGCGATCACCCTAATACTATTTATGTTTCGGCGGCGCGTCTGCCTGTTTTAAAGCAAAAGCAAAGCAGTGCTTCGTCCAATGTGACGGTCATTTCGAAGCAAGAATTAAAATCCCAGAAGCCGGCTTCTTTGCAGGAGTCATTAACCTTTCAGGAAGGCGTCGTGCTTTATGACGATGTCGGCAATGGCCTCGATTCGACTTTGAGTTTGCGAGGTTTCAATAAATCCAGCGCGGTAACTTTTCTGGTCGATGGCGTGCGCGTGAATGAGCTGGACGGGAATGTCATGACTTTTCCGTTGATTGCTATGGATGATTTGGAAAGTATTCAAGTTGAGCGCGGGTCATCGGCTTCTGTGTATGGTTCAAACGCGTTAGCGGGCGTCATAAGTATTATCACCGGGCGGCCCAGCAAAAAACCATGGAACCTTTTCGGCGGTTTTGATGTCGCAAGCCATCGCGGGATTCATTTCTATCAGGGTGTGAGCGGAACGGTGCAGGATCATTTCTCGCCGCTCGGCGGAGCATTTGAATATTATTTTAAGGGTGGCCGTAATTTAGGCGAAGGCTTACGCGGAAATTCCGAATTCCGCATTACTTCATTTGACCTTAAAACCGCATATGTGCTGCCGGAAGAATCCGGAAAAATTTATGTCAACGCGAAACATGCGGATGACATGGTTTCCAATCCGGGCGAGTTGACACGCGCGCAATACGACGCGTCCGTTAAATCCACGAATAAACCCTCCGACGCGCGCCAGTTTAGAAACACAACCGTTCAAATCGGTGCCGATAAAAAATTCTGGGATAATAAAATCTTAGCCGCGCTGATGGCGGATTGGCGCTTCAACAGCCTCGATTTTATCAACACCGTGACTCAATTCGGGACAAACACGACTTTGGTTCAGTCCAAATCGCGCTCGCCTGAATTAATCGGCCAGCTTTCTTATGAAGATGCGTGGGATTGGCTCACAAACACAAGCTTGATCGGGTTTGAAGTGCGCAAGACTTATGAACTCGCCACGCGCATTGCCGCGCCGGGCGGGCAAGTTTCACCGACAGCGGCGACCTCGGTTGACCGCAGCGGACATTTTTTCAACTCAGCGCTTTTTTGGAGCGAACGGCTGGGGCTGACGGAATACGCGGATGTGAATGTGGGGATGCGCCATGACCGCTATAGTTTAAGAACTTTAAACCCCAAATCTTCCTCGAGTAATTATTCGGGCAGATGGACTGCCAATACGGTATCGACCGGTTTAACATTGCATCCGGTTAAATCCAGCGATGTATTCTTCCAATTCTCCAAGGGGTTCCGGGTGCCTAATTTAAGTGATGTGAATCCTTTCGCGGGTTCCACACCGCCTGATTTTTTAAAGCCCGAAACAAGCAATCAGTACGAAGTTGGAACACGCTATGCGTTCCGGGATCTGTTTAAACTTCGCGCGAGCTGGTTTTTAATCGACATGCAGGATGAAATCGTTAACGATACGACTGCCGTATCTCCCGCCAATCCCTTCGGTCAAAACATCAATATCGGTAAAAGCCGGCGGCAGGGAATCGAAACCGGAATCGATGTTCGCCCCTTGCGAGAAGTTTCGTTTTTCGGAACCTATACTTTGACGCATGCTTATGTGCGCGAAGCGAACGAAGATGCTTTCGGCAGCCAAATTTTCGACGACCGCAGTTTAGGCCAGGTGCCTCAAAATAGACTGACATGGGGAACGGAAGTTAATCCCTTGGCCCGGCTGGGAGAACCTTTCGCGGGGTTAAAATTCCGCGTCGATGGAAATTTTACGGGGCAGCAGCATCCGCAAAGTTTTGAATCCACACCTCAGGCGCACTTGGACGCGACAGGCGGAGCGGGGCATATAATCAAATCTTTCACACTGTGGAATTTCCTGGCAAGTTATACGTTTAAAAAGCAGGAAATCTACTTTAAGATTAATAATATGTTTGATAATAAATATTATTCCCGCGCCGTTGTCTCAGAAATTTTTGTTCCCGGAACTTATCCCGCGGGCATTGATACCTTCGTTAATCCCGGCGCGCCGCGTGAATATCTTTTAGGATTCAGATGGGAAATCGAATGAGACGTTCCACGAACCACGAGCCACGGACCAAGAAATTAAAACACGGCTCATGGAGCGTGGTTCGCGGCGCAATTTTAGTGCTGTTTCTTGGTGCGTGGTGCGTGGCTCGTGGTTCTCTTTCCGCGCAAGGCGCTGAAAGAATTGTTTCTCTCAATGCTTGCACCGACGAACTTTTACTTCAATTAGCCGATCCGGCGCAAATCGCGGGGGTAACGCATTTTACGCATTCTCCTCAAAGCGAAGCGGTGCTTAAGTCACATCCGGAAATTTTAAAATTATCGGGAGACGCCGAGAGAATTTATAAAAGCCGTCCGTCGGTGGTGGTCGCGGGCCCATTTTCAAATCCCCAAACAATTGAGCAGCTGAAAAAGTTAAAAATAGAAATTTCTATTTTTAAAGATCCCATATCCTGGGAAGATTTACTGCGAACCGTCAAAGCTTTGGAAGAAATGCTCGGAACTAATCCACAAATTGCTCTTTTTCGGAGAAACATTTTAAATTTAAATGGGCCGCAATCCAAATGGGCGGGGAAACGCGCGCTGTTCTGGAGCCCGGCAGGGCATGTTCCTGGCCGCGGTACATTTGAAAATACGATTCTTGAAACACTGGGAATGCAAAACGCGGTTGATTTTGAAAACTATGCTTTTCTGTCGCTTGAAAAGTTGATTCAGCTTCAGCCGGAGGTTATTGTCGTGACGCAAAATCCAAAACAAAGAAACTCTTGGGCGCATGACACGCTTTTTCATCCTGCCTTGCGCGCCGCGCTGCCGCGGTTGGAATATTTGCATATCCCGGAAGAAGCCGTAAGCTGCGCATCGGCCTATACAGTAGAAATTTTGGAAAAATTACTCAACAAAACCCCCGGGGCTGCGAGAACGCATCCCAGGGATTGATGAAGGGTTAATGAAAAAGATTCATTGGATTTTAGGGACAGCCTTGGCGGCGTTATTTTTTATTTCGCTTAACACGGGAGTTTTAGACCTTTCGGTTTTTAAAATATTGACAGGCAAAGCTTCGGCGCCTGATGCCGCTATTTTTTGGCAAATCCGTTTTCCACGAACCCTGCTGGCTTTAATGGTCGGTATGACGCTCGGGCTTTCCGGAGCGGCCATGCAGGGCCTTTTGAGAAATCCTTTGGCGGATTCCGGCTTGCTCGGAATTTCCGGCGGCGCGGTGCTCGGTGCCATGCTCGCGCTGTATTCGGGCATAACAGCGTGGGGAGTATGGCTTTTGCCCGCAGGCGGATTTTTAGGAGCGCTCGCTGCCGCGTCGCTGGTCTTAATTTTTTGTGTCCGCCGCACCGGGTTGCTCGGATTGATTCTAGCGGGTATCGCGTTGAATACGCTTTTCTTTGCACTTGGAAGTTTGCTGCTTAATTTTTCTAAAAATCCTTATGCTGTCCTGGAAATTATTTATTGGCAAATGGGCTCTTTCGAAAACCGTACGATCGAGCAAGTGCTTGCCGCCGCGCCTTGGATGGTTTTAGGCTGGTTTTTTCTTATGAGAACAGCACCCGCTCTCAGCCTTTTGACGCTGGGCGAAGATGTCGCGCGGGTATCCGGAGTTTCTATGCCAAAGACATTGCGCTTTGTGATTTTGGGTACGGCGTTCTCTGTAGGCGCGGCAGTATCAGTTTGCGGCAGTATCAGCTTTGTTGGGCTTTTAATTCCGCATTTCATGCGGTCTTTCGTGAAACAGGATCCCGGGAAATTACTGGGCGGGAGCATGCTTGCGGGCGGTGTTTTTATGTTATTGGCTGATTTAATTTGCCGTGCCGCGAACTCCGGCGTGGAATTTAAAATCGGCATTCTGACCGCGCTTTTAGGCGCGCCCTTTTTTATTTATCTGGCCTTCAAATCCAAATCAAAGCTGGTATGAGTGTAAAATTTCAAAACTTAGTATGCGAATTGGGCGGCCGTGAGATTTTAAGTAATCTTTCGGGTGAGATTTTCCCTGGAAAGATAACGGCTTTGCTTGGGCCGAATGGCTGCGGCAAATCCACTTTTTTGAGAGCTTTGCTCGGTTTGGTTGATTTGCAAAGCGGAGAAATATTCTGGAATCAAAAAAGAACTGCGGGGCTTTTGGAGCCGGCGCCGATTTTGGGTTATATGCCGCAGGCCAAAGAAATTTATTGGCCACTGGATTGCAAAGCTATTATTGAATTGGGTTCCCAGGCGGCAGAGGTGAAAAGCACCGTTATTGCAGAACGATTTCAAATTAAGCATTTGTTGGAAAAGAGAATCGATGAAATTTCCGGAGGTGAACTCACATTAGTTTTGCTGGCGCGGGCGCTGATCAATCAGCCGCAAGTGATTATCGTGGATGAGCCGGTTTCCGAGCTTGATCCTGCCCATCAAATTAAGGTGATGAAAATATTGCGTGAGGAAGCTTTGCGCGGCGCGGTGGTTTTGGTGACCATGCATGATATCCATTTGACCCAGCGCTTTTGCGATGATGTTTTTTTGATGAAACGCGGCGAGATTATTTGCCAAGGTTCCGCGTTTCATGTGGTAATTGAAAAGAATCTCCGGGAAACTTTTCAAATTTCATTTCGTCCGGAAGTAGGGTTTTATGCCGAATCGAACTAAGGCGAATCACAAATCACAAAACACGAATCACTTCGATAAAGCGCCGCGCAAGCATCAAAAACCAAAGCGCAAGCCAGACAAAGGGCTGGTGATGGTCTATACGGGCGAGGGCAAAGGAAAAACAACCGCCGCTTTTGGCACGGTTTTGCGCGCACTCGGATCGGGAATGAAAGTGGCCATGATTCAGTTCATTAAAGGCGCCTGGCAATCCGGCGAAGAAACAGCACTTAAGAAATTTTCTGGCTGTAAAGTTCTTAAAGTGGGCGAAGGCTTTACTTGGGATACAAAAGATTTTGTGCGGGATGCCGCTAAGGCGGAACAAGGCTGGCTTTCGGCTCAGAAATTTATTTTAGATTCGAAAACCGACTTAGTGGTGCTGGACGAAATTAATTGCTGTTTCGATTATGGTTTCTTGAAGATAGAACCCATTCTTGAAATCTTAAAAGAAAAGCCCGTGAAAAAACACGTCATTCTTACCGGGCGCGGCGCGCCTAAAAAGCTGATCCAATTTGCGGATCTGGTGACAGAAATGAAATGCATTAAGCATCCTTATAATTCCGGCATTTGGGCTCAACGCGGGATCGACTTTTAAAATCTGCTGAAAACAATTCGTCTGCTTCGTTGTATCCGACACTATTTGTCATTGCGAGCCGAAGGCGCCTGCCTGCCGGCAGGCAGGAAGCAGTCTGACACGCAGTGTCATCCCCGACTTGATCGGGAATCCAGTCTGGATTCCCGCCTTCGCGGGAATGACATAAAACGTCAGATTGCCGCAGTCGCTTCGCTCCCTCGCAATGACAGATCTCATGCATGCGTTAGTCTTCAGTCGTTGGTCTTTAGTCTATTGGGTTAAAGTTTGTAGCGGATTTGAATTTGAGGTTTATCCCAATAAGGGCAATGTCGGCAGCCCTGATTGCAGCAGAAGCCGCGGTCAATCAAATAAAATTCAGTAAAAACCGCAGCTTGCGTGAATGGGTCTTCGTAAGTCTGGAGTTTAGCCGCGCAGGCTTTTTTGTGCGCCTCGATGGTTTCCGCGGATAGATTGGGATCGCGAGATGTCATAAATACATTATATATCCGCCCTCAGACTTCACCCAACTGACATTATTATGTTACGATAAATTCTTATGGAAACCACGGAAAGACTTTTTTTGGGACTGCATCTTGACACTCTTTTTCATAAGGAAATTTCTGCTGTGGCGGAAAAGTTACGCAATCTTTATCCTGATCAAAAATGGGTCAAGCTCCACCACTTTCATTTTACAATTCATTTTTTAGGCGATACGACAGCGCAACAAAAAGAAAAGATTAGAACTGTTGTGAAAGCCGTTGCTGCGCGGACCAAATCATTCCCAACCGCTCTGGAGGGCATGGGAGCGTTTCCCAGTTTAAGTAAGCCGCGCGTGATTTGGATCGGGGCGGCGGAATCATGCCGCAATGACTTAATGAAAATTTATAAAAGCATCACTCGACCGTTAATTGCCGAAGGTTTTCCCGTTGAGCATGAGATGTTTACTCCGCATGCCACATTGTTTCGGGTGCGCGCGGAAACACCGATTGTTTGGGAGGAAAGCATTTTTAATTTTACGCAGACTGAATCGAAGGCCGTTGATCGAATCATGCTTTTTAAGAGTGTTCTCAGCCCGGGAGGTTCGGAATATCAACCTATTGAAGAGTTTCCGTTCGAAGCATCTTAAGCCTATGAGCGCAAACTAGTTCTTTGAGTGTATAATTCAAGCATGAGCGAAAACGATCCGTTCAACGGCGAAGAAATCAAGTTTCCGGTGGTATGTCACTTTAAAATCATTGCTGATAATATGCCCGGTGTGCGCATCATGCTGGAAAAAAAACTTCAAGATTTAGGGGTGATTAATCCATTATCCGAAGGAACACATTCTTCAGGCAACAAGTACGTGACCTACAATATTGAAGTCAAAGTCGCGAGCAAAGAATACATGCATCAGCTCGACACCGCAATCAGATCAACGAAACACGTCCGAATGGTACTGTGATTTTTTTGCGCGCTCGATAAAACTCGCGCGCGAAATAGAGCAAACTAAATTAAAACTTGAGAGAGCGGATGCGGGAAATGGCTTCGATGATGTTTTCGCGGAAACCAAAAGAGCTGAGGCGGAAATAGCCTTCGCCACTTGGCCCAAAGCCCGCGCCCGGCGTTCCGACTACGTGAATTTTGTTCAAGAGTAAGTCAAAAAATTCCCATGAGCCCATGCCATTCGGTGTTGTGAGCCAAACATAGGGCGCGTGAATTCCGCCGAAGGTTTCAATGCCGGCGACTTTGAGGCCATCCCGAATGAGTTTAGCGTTTTCCATGTAATAAGCGATGATTTCCGAAACTTCTTGTTTGCCTTGTGCGGTGTAAACCGCTTCGGCTCCGCGCTGAATGGGATAAGAAACGCCGTTAAACTTTGTTGATTGCCGGCGATTCCAAAGAGAATGCAAAGAAACTTTTTCGCCCTTATCATTCTTTGCCATCAAATCTTTTGGAATAACAGTGAAAGCGCAGCGCGTTCCGGTAAATCCGGCGGTTTTCGAGAAACTGCGGAATTCAATCGCGACATCGCGTGCGCCCGCGATTTCAAATATAGAGCGTGGCAAAGACGCCTCGGCAATGAAAGCCTCATAGGCTGCGTCATAAAGGATAATCGCGTCGTTCTTTTTCGCGAAAGCAACCCAGCCTTCAAGGTCTTTTTTATCTAAAACAGTTCCGGTCGGGTTTGCCGGAGAACACAAATAAATCAAATCCACTTTTTCTTTCGGAAAAGCGGGCTTAAAATTATTTTCAGCGGTGGCGGGCATATAAACAAAATTTTCATAGCGACCATCTTTGAAATTTCCCGAGCGGCCGGCCATAACATTGGTGTCCACATATACCGGATAAACCGGGTCCACCACCGCGATTTTGGAATCCAGGCTGAAGATTTCCTGAATGTTGCCGCAATCGCATTTGGATCCGTCAGAAACAAAAATTTCATCCGCGTCAATTTTTGCGCCGCGGCTTTGGAAATCATTTTTTGCGATTACTTCGCGCAGAAAGTCATAACCCTGCTCCGGGCCGTAGCCGCGAAAAGTTTTGGCGTCGCCCATCTCATCGGTGGCTTTCTTAATCGCGTCGCGGATCGATGCCGGCAAGGGAAGCACCACATCACCGATACCAAGCCGGATGATTTTCGCATTCGGATTTTTAGTTGAAAATTCCTTAACCCTGCGGCCAATTTCAGGGAAAAGATAGCCCGCCTGCAATTTCTGGAAATTCGAATTAATTTTCACCATAAGAAATCCCCGAATTATTAGGTAAATTTGGATTAAAACGTGCTGAATTATAGCGATGCTTTTAAGAGAGACATAGATTTTTTTGGCGCACCGATCGATTTACCGAGGAGAACCCCCGGGGTTAGGAATTTCCTAACCCCGGGGGTTGGGGGATGGTTTAAAGAACTGTTTTTAGGTTTAATTAGGATTATTTCAGTCAATCTATCCCCTTAAAATGCCGAAAATGGTAGGTGGTAATCTGTCTATAAAGAAAGACCTTTAAGATTCTGTAAATAAAATTATATTGATTTAAAGTGTATTGTGTATCATTATATAGCATTAGCATTCGATAATTTATGAAATTCCATTTTCGTACAATTGAAAATATAAGACGGCTCAAAACGTTTCTAAAAGAATTGAAATTAGAGCCGGTTCATCTTTTTGTCCCCTCAGTGCTTGCATTTGCCGCGGCGCTTTTTGAAGGTCTCTCATTTGTTCTTTTGGCACCCGCCATACGTGGCTTGATGGAGGCTAATTTTCAATTTGCTTATTCCATCAAAGTAGTGGGTCCTATTCTGTCTGCTTTCCCTGGCGTTTTTTTAGATCGAAGTTCAGCTATTTTTATTTTCTTGGTAGTTTTGATACTAAGTTTTTCAATTTTAAAAAATACGTTTGCTTACTTTTCAGCAATGTTAACCTCGATACAGGTTCGAAGGTTTAGCCATGAGCTGCGATGTTTAATTTTTAACTCCTATATCGGTTTTCAAAAATCATTTTTTGATAAAAATAGCGCGGGCCATTTGCAGAATGTTTTAACCGGATATACTCAGCAAATCGCGGAACAATTTAAAGGGCTTCAAACGGCTCTTTACGGTCTTTTTTCATTTTTGGTTTATTTCATAGTTATGTTTATGATTTCATGGAAAGCCACACTATTTACCTTGCTGGCTTTCCCGTTCTTAATTGTGATTTTTCAGAAACTTGTGGGGCAAATCAGGGAGGGCTCAAAACGCTATTCCACGGCCTTTTCTTTATTGGGAAAAAAGATATCAAACGCGCTTTCATGTATTCCGCTTGTAAAAGCTTCCTGTTCCGAAGGCCGCGAAAAGCGTTGGTTCTCACATACCAGCGAGCAGGTTCGTGATTCTCAGATTAGTATGGATAAACGCCTCCTGCTTATCGCGCCCGTTCAAGAAATTTTTTTTCTTGTCATGATTTTAATTTTGATGGGATTTATCGCGTATTTGATTGTGCGCCAAAAAGAAGGCAACCTGTCGTCCTATTTAGTTTTTTTTATTCTCATTCGGCGCGCTATGGCAAGCATCGGTGCGTTTACAAATTTGCGTGGTTCGGTAGCGTCAGTTATGGGGCCAATGCGCCAAGTAATGAGTGTTTTTGAGAGGAAGGATGAGCAGGCAGAGAAACCGGGCATTTTGCCTTTTTTAAAATTCCAAGACAAAATTGAATTTCGCAATCTGACATTTCGGTATCATGACCGGGATGTTTTAGCGAACCTTCATTTTGAAATTAAAAGAGGGCAAATGGTTGCAATTGTGGGATCAACCGGATCAGGCAAATCAACCATTGCCCAGATATTAATGCGTTTTTACAACGCCTCGCCGGGAATGGTGTTTGTTGATAGCCAGGATATTCTTCATTATCAGATATCAGCTTTACGCAGAAAAATCACTTATATTTCGCAGGAAAATTATTTTTTTGACGCGAGCATTGAGATTAATTTGAAATACGGGTGTGTGAGTGATCCTTCCGCGGAAGAAGTTCAATCTGCGATTGAACGAGCTCAGTTAAAAGACTTAATTCAAAAATTGCCTGATGGCATTGCCACAGAAATCGGTGAGCGAGGCATCCAGCTTTCAGGCGGTGAAAAACAGAGGCTTTCTTTGGCACGTGCAATTTTGCGTAACCCCGAAATATTAATTCTAGATGAAGCCACAAGCGCGATGGATTCTCAAACAGAGAAACTGGTTCAAGGCGCCATAGTCGAAGCCGCAAAGGGGCGCACTTTGATTGTCATTGCTCATCGACTTACCACCATTCAAAAAGCGGATTTGATTTTAGTTTTGGAGCATGGACGGCTTGTTGAGAGAGGTTCTTTTTCCAAATTAATGAATTTGAGCGACAGTCGTTTTAAGACATTTTGGGATTCTCAAAAAATGGGAACCAATCCATGAGTGCTCCTCTCGTATCCATCATCATTCCCTGCTACAACTCTGAGAAGTGGGTAAGTGATGCAATTCAGAGTTGTCTTGATCAAACTTATTCCAACATAGAAATTATTGTAGTTGATGATGGTTCGACGGATCAAAGTGTAGAAGCGGTACAAATGTTTAAAGATCCACGCCTTAAAATTATTCAGCAAGAAAACCGAGGGGTCTGCGCGGCGCGCAACCGAGGGCTAAGTGAAGCAAAAGGTGAATATATTAATTATTTAGACGCTGATGATTTAATTATCCACAATAAAGTCGAAAGTCATCTCAAAGCGATACGACACAAAAATCGAGCAATAGCAGCGGGTTATGCGATATCGTTTCGGGACGGCGAGAAGCCCGATGCTGCAAAAACTCCTATGAATTGGATGTTGTACGACAAGTATTTTTCGGCCATGGAAGTGCTAATTGATATGCGAATCAAGACAAGACAAATGCTTCAGACGGCCAGCTGGTTGATTCCACGAAAAGTTGTAAATGACGCGGGCAAGTGGCGAGAAGATATTAAGATGGGAACAGATTATGAGTATATATGGCGCGTGTTAAATAGCGGGGGCCAGTTGATATGCATTGATGGCCCGGCAGTTTTTTACAGGGTTCATGCAAATGGAAAAAATATTTGGAGTTTTAAAAATGAAAAAAAGTATACCGAGTATCTTTACTGTCTTGATGCTTTAAATCAAGAAATAGAAAGTTATCCGGAATATTGCAAAAGAATTTTAGCGCACGATTATTACGAGTTGAAACTCATGGCAATGAGTGGTGATTGTGTTGAAATAGCTTACAAATGTAAAAAAAAGATCGAAATTCTAGGAGAGTTTAATTTTAATCCTACATTAAGTAGAAAAAAGCATGTCCAATTATTTCAAAAAATATTCGGATACAAAATGACCAGGCTGATCATAAGTTCAAAACAGAAAATAAAATTGTCAAAATGAAAATAATTTCCTATATAAAAAACAGGCTTGCTTTTACTCGCTCAACGCACGATTATTTGACCCATAAATTCATCATGTTCGAACAGCAAAGAAACCCAGAGTTTTTTGCAATCCGATTAAAAAATGACGCACTTGGCTTTTTTGCGCAAATGAATTGGTGTTTGTTTATATTGGATTTCTGTGTGCGTATCAACAAAAAACCGCACCTTGAATTTGTTAGTAGTAATTATTCTGATTGTCCGGAGGACAATTGGCTAGAGTATTTTTTTGAATTCAAGCAAGCTAATTCTGCAGTTCAAGGCAAGCAACGCTCAAAAAAAATAAAATGCAGTGCAATTAAAAGAATTGAACAGCTTGGTATAAAAAATAGCTTGAAAACAGTTAATTCGGCTCACGATATTTTTTTTCGTTTTATCAGACTGCGCCCCGAGATGCAGTTGTATGTAGAAAAATTCGTTGCTCGAGAATTCAAAGGTGAGGTGGTCTTAGGCGCTCACTTTCGTGGTACGGATAAAATTTTAGAGGCGGGTAGAATTTCTTTTGATGAGTTTGCTTCGTCGATCAAAGGATGTCTCGAGCGTAATCCCAATATTAGAGCGATATTTGTATCAAGTGATGAAAAAGGTATATTTGAAAAAATAAGAAAGCACTTTCCGAACCATAGAATAATCTTTCATCCTGACTCGTTTCGTAGTTCTGGCTCTGGGCCAGTGCATTTAAAATCTTTAGCCAGTCCTAAGCAACTGGGATTTGAAGCTTTGGCAAATTCATTAATCCTGTCAAAATGTTCGATTCTTGTAAAGACGGCGTCATATCTTTCCGCATGGTCCTGTATCTTTAACCCAAATTTACCGGTCGTATTTTTGAATTCCCTAAAAGCTCAATGTCTCTGGTTTCCAGAGACGGCTGTCTATGAAAAATCAATACTCAAAAATTGATATTAATTAAAGGTAGGATTTTTAAAAATGAAGGATAGCAAATATAGAATTATATTAGCAATAATTTCTCATAAAGGTAATCTTGATCGTGTAGAAGCAATTAAACAGACTTGGTTGAAATCTTTTAATTCCGAATCGGTTTTAATTGCCTTTGTTTACGGGTGTGACGGAGCAAATGTTCCTAGAATGGAAGGAGGACAAGTGTTCTTGGATGTTCGAGATTCGTGGGGGAACCTGCCAAAGAAAATTTATCACACGCTAAAATTCTTTTATACAAATTATCACTTTGATTATTTAATTAAATGTGACGATGATAATTTGGTGGATTTAGGTGCGCTGATTGCGAGCCTTAAACATAAAATTGATTATGCAGGAAAAATGTATAAAACCATATTTGACAGCCAAGCAGAAAGACATCAACGCAGAACCATACATCAAAAGAGATTTCCCGACCTTGCTCCGTACAAAGGAAAGTTTCCAAAAATGTTTGCCTTGGGTCCTTTATATGTTTTGAGCCGACGTGCCGTTCAGTGTTTCTTAATCAAAGAATTTGATCAATATGAAGATTGTTCGCTTGAATTTGGGCTAGAAGACATAATGCTTGGCAAGGCTATAGAAAATATTAGTGATTTTAAGCCAATAATTTTTGATTGGAAAAATTCTAGATCTGCACCCTGGTATGTAACAAATTTGTCCGCAAACCAAATAAGAAGTTGGTTTAAAAGAGCTCAAATTCTAAGATTTTATTTTAAGCTTCCTTATCTTTTTCGTAGGGTATTTTCTTTAATATCAAAAGGAAAATGGCCGACATGTTAATGGAATAAAAAGAAAAAAATGCCTAAACCTTCTATTGATATTTGTATTGCCACTTACCGCCGATCGCAATTACTTTTAAGCCTTTATCAATCTTTGTGCAGGCTGCGGAAAATAGAAGAGTATGATGTGCGGCTTATTATTGTGGACAATGACCCTCAGCAAAGTGCTCAAGGGGTCGTTGATCTTTTTGATAACAGTTTATTTAAAATAATATACGACATTGCACCTATTAAGGGCTTAGCGAATGTGCGAAATAAACTGCTAAGCCATGTTTGTAGCGAGTTTTTAGCATTTCTTGATGACGATGAAGTTGTTTTGCCAAATTGGCTTATTGATATGTTTGGCACACTTTTAAAATATGATGCTGATGCGGTCTTTGGACCAGTTGAGGGCAAAATGCCTTTTGATGCTCCCGTTTGGGCGCAGAATCAGCCGTGTTTTAAAAGGAGCACGAGAAAAACTGGCACGTTGCTTAGTTATGGGGCAACGAATAATGTCTTAATGCGAACGCGGGCTCTGGGCGACCCCTTTCATCAATTTGATGAACAATACAATCTAACGGGCGGCGAAGACATTGATTTTTTTTATAGATTGCGTTTGACTGGAAAAAAATTTGCATGGTGCGATGAGGCTTTAGTTCAGGAGCACATTCCTGAAGACCGACTCACAACACGATGGGTTTATCGCCGCGCATTACGAGGAGGGCAATGCTTCAGCCGAATATTCATTTCAAGGTTGTCAATATTTCGCAGGATTTTATGGGCTGGTTATAAAATTTTGCAATTAATTATTGTGATAGTGATTCTGCCGATTGTCTTCTTATTTTCATTTTCTTACTACGTTCAAATGTGCGGTCGTATTTGCGCTGCCTTTGGACAATTAACAGGCTTGTTAGGCCAATCGCTTCAGTTTAAAGAATACGAGCAGAAATGAAGGTAATATTTCTTATCAACATAGGAGCGCGATGAACGTTTCAGAGACTTGTCGTCATAAAGTGTTAATTTTCCACCCTGCTTTGCCCCCTTACAGAGTTGATTTGTTTAATGCATTAGCGGTTCGTCATCATTTAAGATTGGTTCTCTGTAGTGAAAATCTTGCTAGTCAAAAATTTAATCAAGCTGCTTTGATCAAAAAAATGCATGCTGAGCATGTTTTTTTGACGAAAGGTTTTACAATTTCTAAACGGATTTTTCGATTTGGAATAAAAAATGAAATTTGTAAATTTAATCCTGATATTGTTATAACAATGGAGTTTTCACCAACAACAATAGTTGTTGCAGTGTGGAGAATGATTTTCAAAGGGGGATTCAAGCACATTGTTTGGACGGACGATAATCCGGAGCGCGTTAGTCTGGACAACTGTTTTCGTAGACTTGCTCGGCGATATCTGCTTTCTCATCTAGATGGAATTGTCTTTTTATCAAATGAGAGTGAGGACTACTACCGAATAAGATATGGATGGAGTAAACTATCTGCAATAGTTCCAATTTTGCAGCGTGAAGAAAGTTTTCGTAATGGACTTTTTCGGGCAAATGATGTTGCCATTGATTTTAAGAATCAATTTGGATTAGACGGTAAGCGTGTATTATTATTTGTTGGTCGACTGTCCCGCGAAAAACGTATCGATCACCTAATTGGAGCATTTGCTAATTTGGCGACTCAAATTAAGAGTGTTGTCCTTGTCTTGGTTGGAGATGGAAAAGAGAGAGCAGCGCTTAGTCAATTAGCAAAAGAATTAAATATTTTTGAACAGGTCATTTTTGCTGGACGTCATGAGGGCGATTCATTGGCAGCTTGGTATTTGATCGGAACAGTTTTTGCCCTAACTTCAGAGTCAGAGCCATTTGGTGCAGTGGTAAATGAAGCATTGCTCGCTGGAATCCCCGTGGTTTGTTCAAACAAAGCTGGGGCAAAAATTCTTATCAAAGATAACGAAAATGGTAGTGTTGTTGACCCAGAAGACAACAGCGCTCTTCAATCAGCCTTATTGTATTGGCTTAATAGATGTTCGCCCGTTTTATCTGGAAATATACGGGAACTTCGTCCCTCATTGATGTCGATTTCATTTCGGGATGGTGTAGAAGCATTTGCTAAACTAATTATCTCAGTGGTAAGCGCTGGGCAGAAAATGGGCAATTAATTTAGATCCAATAAGATTGTTGAAATCATGTCCGCACTTCTTGAGATAAATTTTAAAAGACTTGTGTGAAGCGGTGCGCATTTCAAAGAATGCGTTTTTTAAATTTGCAAAGCTCTTTTATTTTATGTGGTGAAGAGACGCGATTTATTCAAATTTAAAAAATTTCTAATATTGCTTAAAAAAATGAAAAATCATCAATGATTGGCACAGATTTTTGGATGCTGCTGGCGTCTATAAAATGAAGTTTCGTTCGTATTTTACTCCAGTCTATTTTATTTTGTTGACACACTTTCTTTTTGCTACCAGAGATTATGAATCGGCCCAAGCTAACCCCATAACAATCGCAAGCGTTAATAGGATTGTTGGGTTTATTGGGGCATATCTATTTCTTATTTCTCATCCGACCTTGAGAAAAATACGCAACACTCCTTTTATGCAAACGGCATATTTTTTTTATATTTTGGTTGCGGTTATTTCCTCACTGCTTTTTTCACAATGGCGGTTGTACTCTATTTGGAAGGTGATGGAAGTATCCGCTGTCTTTCTTACATCGGTTTATATTCAACAACAAGTCCTTAAATATCCTTTTGTTGCAAGGCAGTTTTATGAATTACTTCTTAATTTTTTTAAATTCATTATCGCCGCAGCAATTTTAGGTATTTTGATTTATCCCGCTCAAGCTATTAGGCCAGTGGTTGGTGCAAGTACTATGACGGCATTTGGAATCCCAGTTTTACCCTATCAGCTCAGTGGTACACTTTTTCAAGTGAATGCAAACTCGCTTGGTGGCATTGCGGCAGTGATTTTATTTGTCACGGCATCTAGAATTTTGAATAAAAGAGGAACGATACAGGTTTTTTTCTGGTGTTTTTTGTCATTAATTGTGATGGTCCTTGCCCAGAGCAGAACTGCCTGGTTAGGACTTGGTATGGGGGTAGTTGTGGTTCTTGTTATAACAAAGAGTCTTAACAAGCTGGTTAAGTTTTTTACGATAATTTTGGGCGGTGTGGCTTTTGGGCTGTTTTCTAATGCCATGTATTTATATTTGACTCGGGGGGTTTCTATTGAGCAGCTCCAAGGGCTTTCGGGGCGAGCAGGTTGGTGGGAAATAGTTTTTGATGCATATTTGTGTTCAGGGATATTTGAAAAATTATTTGGTCTTGGATATATGACAGCGAGTCGTGCTATTTTAAGCGAGCAGCTAGACCAGTCAATTTCCACACTTCATTCAGATTTTATGGATGGATTAATATCATCCGGAATCTTGGGGGTAGCAGCTTTGACAGCTTCGGCTTTATCGATGCTTTATTATCTTTTTCGAATTAGAAAAGTAAGACATCCTGCTGCACCAGAGTTAATTGGCATTGGTGTAATTCTATTTGTCAGAATGTTTACTGGAACAACAATAGCGACACATAATTATTTTTTACCGCTCTTTTTTGCAGTTGGAATATATTCACACACGATACTTACACGTAATAAGACAAGGCCACTACTTAGACAAATATGAGCGAATCTTTTTTTTTAAATCTTTTTTTTTATACATTAAATAATGTGGATGTTGAATATGCTGTGATGCGTAATTATGCGACACTGCCATTGAGCACTGGTAGCAGCGATCTTGATGTGATCACCAAATCTCGGCATGAATTTTCCATAAGGTCCATACTATTCAAAGCTATCGAGAGCTCCGGCGGCATTCCAATTGGAGTGATTGAAACGGTGGGGTTTTTCAAAGTGTGCATTCTTGGTCGAGCACGAGAATTTCCTCAAGGATGGTGGGGATTATGTGTTGACATTAACACGGGGCTTTACTTTAAAGGCATACGTTTATTAAATGAAAATAGAATAAATTTTCAGGAGCAAAGGCATAATGGCATTGTTGTACTTCCAGAGGGTTTAGCCGGTGTATTGGGGGTGCTTAAAGAAGTTTTAAATAATGGCA
>JAYSWD010000119.1:0-13164 GCA_043718225.1 Candidatus Omnitrophota bacterium | reverse complement strand
AAATTTTTTTTACCTCGCTGGTGTGCTTTGCTTATGCGGTCAAATGCGAAGCCGAGCCGTTATTATTTGAAATTTCAGACGAAACGAAGCCATTGCTTGTTAAGGCTTTTCGAATCGCGCGCGTTACCGCGATTATCTTTTTGCTGCAGCTTTTTCTAGGCGCGGCGACCCGGCATATGAAACATATCCATGTGGCCTGGACGCATGCCGCTTTCGCGCTGGTGGTTGTCGCGCATGTGATTTTGGTTTACCTGCGGACCTCGATCCTTCATTTAAAAGATAAGGCGCCCTTGAGAATGGCGATATTTTTATTAAGCGCGATTATGCTGCAGCTGCTGCTCGGAGTGGGCAGCCTTGGCTTTACGCAATTTATGGAACGCGGTCTGCAGCCCTCGGCGATGCAGGTTTGGTTCACAACCTTTCATCAAAGTTTAGGCGCGATTCTTTTAGCTTCCATTGTGCTTTTAACGGTTATGCTTCAAAAGCGCCTGCAGATTTCGAATGCTTAAAACACTGGCTGAACTCACAAAAATACGGTTGGTTTTTTTGACCGTTTTAAGCGCGATGGTCGGGTTTTATTTAGCGCCCGGAAAATTTGATTTTCTGGCTTTTATTTACATGACATTTGGAACAGGCGTCGCGGCCGCCGGCGCGATGGCGCTGAATGAATGGATGGAAATTGAAGAAGACCGGAAAATGAAACGGACGCAAAATCGTCCACTGCCGTCCGGAAAAATTCAGCCGCGGGCTGCATTTTGGCTCGGGTTTGGGCTTTGTGTTTCGGGCTTAACGCTTTTGATTTTGACTTTGCCCGGGCTTTGCGCGGTAATTACGATTTTAATCGTCGGCGCTTATCTTTTTGTTTATACGCCGGTAAAAAAGAAATCATCGCTGAACACGATTCTCGGCGCGATTCCCGGGGCTTTACCGCCCGTTGCCGGCTGGGCGGCAAGTACGGGACAGCTGTCTTTTGAAGCGTGGATTTTAGCGAGTATTATTTTTTTATGGCAGCTGCCCCATTTTTTATCATTAGCATGGGTTTACCGGGCGGATTATGAAAAAGCTGGTTTTGTGATGCTGACCGTTGAAGAAAAGAACCCGGCGCGTATCCGGGAAAAGATTATGATTTATACTTTTGCTTTGGTTCCGGTGAGTCTTTTGCCTTCGCTCGCGCGGCTGACGGGGAAAATTTATTTTTTCGGAGCGCTGGCCCTCGGAATTATTTTTTGCTGGAAAGCCTTGAAAGATTTGCGGGATTTAGACAAAGGCGCCAAACCGTTCTTTCTATACTCGGTCATGTATTTATTTGTGTTACAAATATTAATGGTTCTTGATAAACAGGGAGATCAAGCCTATAGCTTATAGCCGATAGCCTGGAGCCAAGAAAACGAAGGCTTTTTGCTATGTGCTATGAGCTGTTTGCTTATTCTATGATTCGTATTGAAAATCTCGAATTCAGTTATCCGAAAAGAAAAGTTTTAGATAAGGTTTCGCTTGAAATTTTACCGGGCGCCATTTTTGGCATATTAGGGCCGAACGGCTCGGGAAAGACAACGCTTTTCCGTATATTAAGCACACTGCTCGCGCCGCAAAGCGGTTCGATCGCTTGGCTGGGACATGATTTGTTGCGCGATGCTTCCGCGGTGCGCCGCACGCTCGGAGTTGTTTTTCAATATCCGAGCTTGGACGCGCAGCTTACGGTTGAAGAAAATCTGCGCTGTCAGGGCGCTTTGTATGGTCTAAGTGGGACGGATTTATCGTCGTGTATCGAAGCGCGTTTGAAAACATTGGGCATCTGGGAAAGACGCGCTGAAAAAATAAAAACACTTTCAGGCGGCCTTAAGCGGCGCGTTGAGCTCGCGAAAGCGCTTTTGCATGACCCTCAGGTTCTTTTGCTAGATGAACCTTCCACGGGGCTTGATCCGCGTGCGCGCGCCGGATTGTGGGATTTTCTATTAGGCCTTAACCGCGAGAAAAAAATAACCATACTTGTGACCACGCATTTAATGGAAGAAGCGGAAAAATGCTCACGGCTTGTGATTATAGACCAAGGCCGGATCATCGCGGAAGGTTCCCCCGAAGTTTTAAAGGCCGGCGTCGGAACGGGCAGAGTTTTCGTCGGTACTCCCGAGCCGCAGAAAGTTTCCGAAATGATCCAAAAAAGATTTCAACTCACAGCGGTTTCTTGTGACGGGGGGTTGCAAATCGAACACCCCATGCCGCGCGACTTCGTTTTGGATTTGATCGATGCTTTTCCCGAGCGGATGCATTTTTTTTCGGTACGTCAGCCTTCTTTGGAAGATGTATTTTTAAAGAAAACGGGGCGTTCTTTTGAGGGCGAGGAAATGATTCAAAATGCTAAACAATAATTTAGTATCGGTTTCTTTAAAGACGGTAAGTATGTTGTGGTGGCGTGAAATTATCCGGTTTTACCGGCAGCCGAGCCGCGTTGTTGCCGCGATTTTATCGCCGTTTCTTTTTTGGCTTTTAATCGGTTCGGGAGTGGGCCGTTCTTTTTCAGGCGGCGGAAACGCAAATTATTCCGAGTATTTTTTTCCGGGAGCGATTTTGTTGGTGATTTTATTTGCAGCGGTTTTTTCGACGATTTCAATTATTGAAGACCGGCGTGAAGGCTTTTTGCAGGCGGTTATGGCGTCGCCCGCGCCACGCGGCGCGATTCCGGTCGGAAAAATATTGGGCAGCGCGACTTTGGCTTTTGTTCAGAGCTTTTTATTTATTTTAATGGGTCTCGCGCTCGGGATGCGTTTCCCCGGATTTCAAGCAACGGAAGTTATCGCGGCGGTGGCGTTATCATCACTTCTTTTTTCATCGCTTGGCTTTTTAATGGCATGGCAATTCCGGTCCATTCAGGGCTTTCATGCCGTGATGAATTTACTGCTGATGCCGATGTGGTTTTTGTCGGGCGCGCTTTTCCCGGCTGAAAGCGCGGCGGGGTGGATTCGTTTTCTGATGCATGTGAATCCGCTGTTTTATGGCCACCGGCTTTTAACGGCGGCTTTTGGATTGGCGCCTCATGAAAATGCGTCCGGAGCCGCGAGCGTAATGTTCATTACGGTGCTTGTGCTTTGGATTATCGCGGGCTGGCAAATTTCCAGAAAAAAGGGGCTGGACCTTTAATATGAAAAAATGGCAATTGGCATTAGTTGCTTTTATGCTGGTTATTCTGGGTTGGATCGCCGCGGTCAAAACCGTGAAAGTCGAGCTACCCCAATTCGGCGTCGTTCCGGACTTTCAATTCCAAGATCAAACCGGCGCTTTGTTTTCAAGCGACGCGCTCAAGAACAAAGTTTGGGTGGCCGGATTTATTTTTACCCGCTGCATGGGTCCCTGTCCTTTGATCTCCGCAAAAATGGCCGAACTCAAAAAGCGCCTGCATTATTCCGATCGTTTTGCGCTTGTTTCCTTCAGCGTTGATCCCGATTACGACACTCCTGAAAAGTTAAAAGAGTATGCCGCGAAATTTGAAAAAGAAGGCAAGCCAGCCTGGTATTTTTTAACCGGAGCGAAAGAAAAAATTTACGAACTCGCGGTAAAGACATTCATGCAGACGGCTTCGCAGGATCCGGCGCAAAAAGATGTTCAAGCGCGCTTTATGCATGGTACGCGGCTTTCACTGGTGGATGATAAAGGCATAGTCCGCGGCTTTTATAGTATTGAAGACGCGGACAGCATTGATAAGCTTGAGCGCGATATCCGTGCAATTCTCTAAATCTGTTTGTGGAAAAGCGTAAATTAAAACTATGCGCCTGCTCAAACAGTCCTCGGCTTTGCCTGCGGAACTCGCAAACGTATAGTTTTAATTTACGCTCACCGCAGTGTGGGGTGGTGGGGCTACAAAATGAAAAACACCATCGTCTGCTTGCGAGCAGTCAGGTGTTTTCGGGTTGTGTCAGCCCGCGCTTCCTTAGGAGTCGCAAGCTGACCTCGCGACACCCCCGAGGTGTCGATCTTGACTCCTCGGGGTGAATTTGGGGTTGTTGTAAAAATTTAAAAGGTAATTGCATGCGAAAAACAATTTTTATTTTATTAATTTTGGGTTTGATGAACACACCAGCTTTTGCTGATCGAGAGGGTTTGCCAAAAGATTACCAAAGAGATGTTGATGGAGGGAAATATGTTTTTGTAATGTTGGCACAGCACGAATACGAAGTCGCCCATAACAAGAAACTCAGGGAAATGTATTCTAAGTCCGGACTTTATTTGCAAGGCTCCAAAGAACCTATTTGGACAGTGGGCTGGTATGCATCAGTCCACATAGATTCTGCTGGTAGATTTTTAGTGCGTGAAGGCCCTTGGCCTGGCTTGGTAGGTGTGTCATTGTTGCCTGGAAGCCCTTCGGAGAAGTCATTAGAGCAGCTTGCCGTTGCTTTTTATGACCAGGGCAAATTAATCAAAAAATATTTAATACGAGATTTAATCAAAAACCGAAAGAAACTTAAATCCTCTGTTTCACACTTTAGATGGCAGAAAGAAATCCTTTTTCATGATGAGACGAAGCGGTTAGTTATTGCAACCTTAGATGATCAAAAATATGTTTTTGACATAACAACCGGCAATATTATTTTTCAGGAATTTTTGAAGGAAACAAAGAATGCAGCTTAGCGATTTTCCGGCGATGAACGCGATACTGAACGGTAGTAGCGCGGTTTTTCTGGTGCTGGGATTTTTGTTTGTAAAGCGCGGGCAGATTTCAAAACACAGGGTATGTATGATATGCGCGGCGGTGGTTTCGACGGTTTTCCTCGGCTGTTACCTTTATTATCATTATCATCACGGCTCCACGAAGTATCCTTATCACGATTGGACGAGGCCAGTTTATTTTACAATTCTGATTACGCATACGATTCTGGCCATAGTCAACCTACCGTTAATTATCCGGACGCTGTGGCTTGCCGTTAGCGGTAATTTTAACAAGCACAAAAAAATCGCGCGTTATGCTTTTCCCGTTTGGTTATATGTTTCGGCGACCGGCGTTGTCATATATTGGATGCTTTACCAGCGTTAAAAACCAAACAGTGTTAGTTTCAAAAATGAACCCTGAACTGCTCGAGCAGCGCCGTCTGCGCGGCGAACTCGCATTTCAAGATTCATTTTCTGAAACATGCTTGCAATAGGGGGGTTGAGGCTGTGATCGGAAAAACAACGCCGCCCAACGTCATTATTCGAAGATTCAATATTTTTAAACTACTATAGGCGTCGAATAGATAAGTAGTTTTCCATCTTATCCTTTTTTGGGGCCCGCTGTTGCCGGACCCAAAAAAGATATATTAGAAAGCTTCATAGTCGGGCTTGAGGCCTTGAAGTAATTAGTAAAATTAGCGCTAAACAACGCCGTTAGTTGCGCAACTTGCTTTTCATTTTTTAGCCTATCACCGCAGATTGGAAGAATGTTTTTGGGATGTTTGATTCCAGCCTGCGAGTTTGCCGCCGTAGGACGGCATTGTTTGAGCAGGATGGAATCAAATATCCCAAAGAATTCCATATAGGACTTGTTCAAAAACAGTCGTTTCTGCCGATAAAGACTCTTTAAAACGTTATTATTCTTAGGTTAGCGTTTGCGCGTTTACGCGCAGAGCTAAAATGAAATCGCAAGGAGACATATTATGGATTTCCAGCTCAGTTCCTTTTCGGCTTTAAAAGATAAAGCAGATTTATTTGTCATCGGAGTTTTCGAAGGCGAAGCTTATGAAAAGCAAGCCGCGAAAATCGAACCCGCTTTTTCAGAAATGCTTTCGGAGGCGAAAGCAACCAAGCGCTTTATCGGTTCTTTCGGCACAACCATTGAAATCTACGGCAAGTCAAAGCTCGCCACCGAAGTTATGGTCTTCGGGCTCGGAAAGAAAAAAAATCATAAACCAATGTGCCTGCGCAAAGCCCTCGCGGCAATTACGCAAATTGCAAGCGCAAGAAAAGCAAAAAAAGTCCGTATCGCGCTTAAAAGTTTCACCGGCGGCGAGGTTCAAGCCGAAGATGTGGTGTATGCCGCGGTGGAAGTCCCGAATCTTGCGCTTTATAAATTTGACGCGTACATGCAGAAAAAAGACGGCGTTAAAAAAAGCTGGCTTGATAATCTTCCCAAAAAAATGGAAGTTGTATGTACAGCCAAGCAAAACACCAAGGCTCTTACCCAAATTGCGGAGCGGGCCGAAAAAATTACCGAAGCGGTTATCCGCGCGCGCGACATCAATAATCAACCCGCGAACATCATGACACCCGAAGCGCTGGCGGAAATCGCACAAAAGCTTGCCAAAGAAAAAAAGCTCGGATGCGAAATTTTTAAAGTCCCCGAATTGAGAAAACACAAAATGGGCGGCATTCTCGGCGTCGGTATGGGCAGTGAAAATCCGCCGCGGCTTGTGATTCTTGAATACGGGAAGCAATATAAATCGAAAGGCACGGTTTGCCTCGTCGGCAAAGGCGTCACTTTTGATACGGGCGGAATTTCCATTAAACCAAGCGGGCGTATGGAAGAAATGAAATACGATAAATCGGGCGCGGTCGCTGTTATTTCCACGCTGGCATTGCTCGCGGATTTGAAACCGCATGTCCATGTCGTCGGAATGACGCCGCTTGCGGAAAATAACGTCTCTGAAGACCCGCAGCGTCCCGGCGACATTATTACACTGCATAACGGAAAAACCGTGGAGGTTATCAACACCGACGCGGAAGGCCGCTTGATTTTGGGTGACGCGTTAAGCTATTCCGCGAAATATGAACCTGACGCGATTATTGATATCGCGACCTTAACCGGTGCCGTGGTTGCCACGCTGGGCGACAAAGCTTCCGGCATGTTGGGCAACAATGACAGGCTTAAAGGTCAGGTTAAAGAAGCGGGCGAAGTTTCCGGAGAGCGTGTTTGGGAGTTGCCGCTTTGGGATGATTATGGAGAAACGATTAAAGGCCATCACTCCGACCTTTATAATGTCGGCGGCCCTTATGGCGGAACCATCACGGCGGCCATGTTTTTAAAGGAATTTGTGCCTGAAAAGACCGCCTGGGTGCATTTGGATGTTGCCGGAACCGCTTGGACAGGCGGCCCGCGCTTTGACTGTCAGAAAGGCGCGACAGGCATGGGCGTGAAACTGTTTGCCGAATTTATTACAAATTGGAAAAAGTCGAAATAAGCTGTCATTCCGCGCTGTGAAGGTTTATCTCTGCGAAAGGCAGAAGAATGGGGATCTCGATCCCGGATAAACTTGCGGTGCTCGTTTTCCGGGATGAATTCGCGATTATTTTTTGCGTTCCGCAAATAATGCGCTCATTCAGTTTTGGTTTGAAAAGCCGTTAATTCTAAGGCGAAATTTTGTATCTTAATCGGAGGAAAATTTATGAAAAAAACGGCTTCATTCATAATCGCAGTTTTAACACTTTTGTCAGTTGTTCAGGCTTCCGCTCATGCGGAAGGCGCCAAGCAAGGCGCGGCTTCATTTATTTTGCCGACAACCGGACAGTATATGAACGGGGAATTCAACGAAGGTAAAACCAAGCTGATGGCCGGCATGGAAGTCGCCGCGATAACCGCAACCGTAATTCTCGCGACCGTCGTGGGCGGCCCCATAGTTTGGGCGGGTATCGGGCCGCTGATTGCGAACCATACCTGGAGCGGTTACGATGCTTATAAAACAGCCAAAGAAAAAAATGAAAATCCTTACGCGAATTACGCGGCTGATGGCGGACAAGTCTATGACGCACGCCGCGACCTCGACTTAGCGCGCCAACAGCGTTATGATTACGCCAATAATCAAAATCTAAGCTTGCGCGAAAGAATGCGTATCGCGGCCGAACAAGCGAACGGGTAGTCATTTAACCGCTGAGCCGCTTTTTTGCTTCTGCGCGTTGCGCAACCGGCAATAAAACGGCGCAATCTTCTAGTCCGATTCTCTAGTTGCGCTGTGTTAATATGTTTTGTGCTTACAACGCGATATCCGCGGTTGGGCGCAGCCCAGAGCTAAAATAAAATGGAACCTTTTTCCCCCTCAGCCTCCACACAAGTTCAGCGGCTTCTGTCGCAATTAAAATTCGCGGCCAAGGCCTGGCGTGAATGGAACCGCGATAAAGCTTTGCCCGCTGACCGCTGGCTCGCGCGGATTTTCGCCGAAAACCGGAAAGTAATCGGTTCACGCGACCGCAGATTTATTTCGGGATGTGTTCACCAGGTTTTCCGGAATCAAAGTTTTTATGATTACTGGATTCAGAAATTCGCGCAAAGCGATATTCGCGACCCAGTTAAATACGCTAAATTTTTATGTTTACTCGGCGCGGTGGAAGATAGCTCCGTCGAAGAACCTGTGTTTATCGCGGCTTGGAATGAAATTAAAGACCAGGCCGAGCTGGAGCGACCCGGTGACCTTTTCAAAATCGTCAAGGAGCATAAAATTTCAGAAACCGAAGCGGAGGTTTCACGTTCCGGATGGCTTGCCCTGCGCTATTCGTTTCCGGGCTGGCTGGTTGAGCGCTGGATGGAAGCTTTCGGCGACACGGAGTGTGAGGCGATTCTTAAGGCCACGCATGACCGCCCGCCGCTTGTGATCCGCGCGAACAGCCTAAAAGTTTCGCGTGAAAATTTAATCACGCAATTGGATCCCGCTTTCGGTCCCGAAGCCGTTGCCGGCACCACAAACGCGATTCGTTTCCGCGAACACACGCAGGTCAAGAATTCACCGCTTTTCACCGAAGGGTATTTGGAAATTCAATCTGAGGCTAGCCAGCGGGTGGTTGAACTGATTGCGCCAAAGCCCGGCGAAAAAGTCTGGGATGTTTGCGCGGGCGGCGGGGGTAAAACATTGTTTCTCGCGGCATTGATGCAAAACGAAGGGCAGATTATGGCAACCGACTTACGGTCGCTCGCGATCAAAGAACTAAAATTGAGGGCGGGAAGAGCCGGCGCCGAAAATATCAAAGCCGCGGATATTCAGCGTTTTTATAATGGAGAAGTATCCGAACGATTTGATAAAATCGTGGTGGACGCGCCCTGCTCGGGATCGGGAACATTGGGCCGCGCGCCGGATTTAAAATGGCGGCTTGAAGAAAAAAGCTTTGATGAGTATGCTGTGAAGCAGATGGAGATTTTAGAAATGGCCTTGCCCTATTTGAAGCCTTCAGGACGGATGTATTATATTACCTGTTCTATCGATCGAACTGAAAATGAAGGCGTGACGGAAAATTTTCTTAACCGCCACGCGGAATTAATTTTAGATGATTTGGGCGGTGGTGCGGAAAAAAGTCTGCGGATTTGGCCGCATCGCGAAAATACGGACGGTTTTTTTATGGCGTGTTTTACTTTCAAAAAGGAGCCAATATGAAAAAGATCTGGGTTGTTTTATTTATGCTTTGTTTCGTGCCGGCAGCATTCGCTTCTCAGCAGAAAAAGTCGGACCGCAGTGTCCTCGCCGCGATCGGACATCTCGAGGCGCGCGGATTCGCGAATGCTTTTTTATTTCCCGCGGAATGGGGACATTTGCCCAAGCCGGAACATGGCGGCATTTTCGGCTATCCGTTCGTGGCCTTAACGCATTTGGGCGGGCGGCTATTTTCCGGAATAACGGACATTGTCTTTCTGCCGCTTGCTTATCCCTTTACGCATTATGATGATTCGATTCCGGTTGGTATGGGGTGGGGGGAGTTTCCCTGGGACAAGCCACACAACCGCTGAAACTCTTGAAAAAGTCCGTCTGCGGCGTTATGCGCTGCACGCCCTTGTGCGGCGTAGGTTTTACTACGCCTCCGCGGTTGCTTGCACAAGCCTTGCATCCGGAGCTTTTTGAAGAGTTAACAAGATTTTAGAAAAGCATGCCTCAATGAAATCTTCCAATGTTTTTGTCATTCTTTCGCATCCGTTCACGGCGGATAATATAGGCGCATCGGCGCGCGCGATGAAAAACATGGGCTTTTCAAATTTGCGGTTGGTCGCGCCGCGCCGCAACTGGAAAAAGCGCGCCTATGTTCTGGCGCGAAGCGCGGATGAGATTATTCGTACGGCGAAAATTTATTCTTCGCTCAGTGAAGCCGTCGCCGATTTGCATTGGACTTATGGAACAACGCGGCGTACCCGCGAAAAAAGCGCTAAATTTACTGCCTTTGACACGTTCCTTGGTTCTGTCATAAAAAAAAGCCTGCGCTCAAAAGTGGGTATTGTTTTTGGGCGTGAGTCCAAAGGTTTAAGCGCGGAAGAGCTGGATCATTGTGACGAATTGGTCAGTTTGCCCGCGGATGCCGCTTATCCCTCGCTTAATTTGGCTCAGGCTGTGATGGTGGCGCTCTTTTCTTTGGCACAAAAAAAATTGCTTTATGGAATGGGGAATGCGGTTGGACAAAGTCGCACCTGCCTGCCGGCAGGCAAGGCGCAAAGTAAACCGGCTTTTCTGGATAAGGCGGGTGTTCAAAGCGCTATGCAGTCTTTCGCGGAAGCCTTAGAATGCATCGGATTTTATGGCGGCAAAGACGGCCGGCTTGATAAAATCATCAAAATTACCGACGCAGTTTTTAAACGCGCCGGAATGTTTGATTATGAAGCGCAAATGTTAAAGGGTGTTTCAGCGCGGATTATTCAGCGCGCATCTCAGAATAAATAGTTTTAAGGTTTAACGGGGAGTTGTTATGGATGAGAAGGAATTAAGGGCGGCATTACTTAAATTGATTCAGGAAAAAGCTTTGCGCCGTGGAGACTTCACGCTTGCCTCAGGCAAAAAAGCCAAGTTTTATTTGGACGGAAAGCAAATTACGCTTGATCCTCAGGGATTGATGCTTACCGGAAAAATAATGTTATCGATGCTGCACGGTGTTAAGGTCGATGCTGTCGGCGGGCCGACGCTCGGTGCGGATCCGATCGCGGCCGCAATCGCGCTCTTAAGCTCGCAAAGTGGAAAGCCGCTGCGCGCGTTTATCGTGCGCAAAGAAGCCAAGGGGCACGGCACGCAAAAAATGATTGAGGGCCCCGCGCTTCAAAAGGGTGATCATGTTGTTATGTTGGAAGACGTGATTACAACCGGCGGCTCTGTATTGAAAGCGATCAAAGAAGTCGAAGCGCTTGGCGCAAAAGTAGTTAAAACAATTTGTCTTGTGGACCGCAATGAAGGCGCGGCAAAGACACTTGATGCTTATGGCTACTCGCCGATATTTACCCTCGAGGATCTCGGCGTTTCTTAATTTAAAACTAAAGAAGCAGGGCCTTTGAAATAAAGATTCATCCTGCTCAGACAGTCCTCGCTTCGCTGCGGAACTCGCAGTTTGAATCTCTATTCCAAAGACATACGCACAAGTGTGGGGTATGAGGCAATTAGCAGAGAAGCAAAGTGCGCTGCCGGGTGAACAGAGACGCATCCCATATTTTTCACCGCATTATTTCTCAAGGCTTTCTAAGTAGCCTCCCATTATGTCTTCTCATGGCCCGGCACAGCAGTGCCATGAGAATCGTTTTCACGGCGCCGCTTTTGCCGGGCCGTGAAAAAATAAGACGGGAAACTAGGTGGTTGAGGTTGAGGAAAATTTGCAGGAATGAGGGTATAAGAGCCTTCGAAAAAAGCAGATTTTACCAACTTGTTTCTCTGCTAATTGCCTCCACACCCTTTCGCAAGTTGCTTTAAAAGATAAATCCAAAGTGCGAGTTTTGCCCGAAGAGGCAACTGCTTGAGCAATTTGGATTTATCTTTTAAAGTGCCACTTATTATCTAATTAAATTTCTTGAACTTGTAGAAATAAAAAAAGCCCCGAACATTTTTGTTCGGGGCTTTTTCTGCGCAATTTGCAACTCTCGATAAAACGCGAGTTGCAATTAAATATCGCTATGTGTCAGCTTGGAGCGCTTGCGCGATAAGCTTAAAAAAAGTGTAATTTCTCAGAAAATAAAAACCCCCGCGCATCTCTGCGCGGGGGTTTTTATTTTAAAGGACTGAGAAATTACTTGCTTACGTATTTATTCGCTCCGCCGGAATAGGGGGAACCATTCTTATCAACATAACGGTTTACGCCGTTTTTATCGACATAACGATTTGAGCCGTCATTCGGAGCGGCCCAAGTTGTTGAACCGGAAGGTGATGTTGTCGCTGCCCAAGTTGCCGCGGCAGGAGCTGCATACTGAGAGCCTTCCCAGTTTTTAGCGGCATCGCCCGGTGTTTCAAGACAGTTGCTGTAAGAACGCGCGACGGGAATACCGTTAAAGCTGGGAACCCAAAAAGTAACAACGTCAATGGCGCCGGAGCCGATACGCAAGACTGTGCATCCAAGACCGCTTCCAAGGCCGGCCAATGTTCCGATGATCGGAGGCCCACTTTTTGTTTTATCCACGGTTTGAACAATGATATCCACGGGGCTGGTAACAATGTTAATCAATCCGCGTCCGAGCATGCCCATTGCTTTACGGCCATACTTGGGTGATTCAGCCATTGTCCAAACATCAGCGGCATGCGCATTTGAGGTTGTCATGGCAAGGACAAGCATAAGACATCCAAACTGTTTAAGTATTTTCATAGATTCCTCCTAAAATTTAGGTTTCAAATAAGTTCAGATAAAAGGATTGCGACAATGCGAAATGATACATTGAAGAAGCGCTTCAAGCAATATTTTTATTCAAATGCATCATTATCTTAACCCTTTTTATGATAATACCTTACAAAAAGTAGCGTATATAACATATATATCAATGCTTGACAATTTATAGTATCTAAGATACTTTAAGGAGTGAGAACTAGCATAAAAGAACATAAAACTAGCAATTTGAAACAAGGAGCGTAATTATGGATCAAAAACCTGAAGAACAGGGTCAATTCCCGCGCCGGGAAAGAACCCAGATTATGACGCCGAAGGAAGCAGCAAAATATCTTGGCTTCCATCTTGTCACGATTTATCGTTTGCTGAAGAAGTCTGAGATTCCAGCGACGAAAATCGGCGGGCAATGGCGCTTCAAGAAAGACATTCTTGATAATTGGCTGATGAGCCGCATGAAATAAAAAATTGAGGAGGTGGTTGGATGGAACCTATCACTGTTTCAATTTTAAAAGGGCGCTGTTCTTGCCGGTATTTTAGTTTCGGATTGGATGGAAACTTTTACCGGCTCTTCAAAAAATCCGCGTTTTAACCAGCCGAGACCGGCCGTTTTTTTGTAGAACGGAGAATAAGCTCGGCTGGTCAATCGCCCGATTTCCGCAC
>JAYSWD010000118.1:0-4167 GCA_043718225.1 Candidatus Omnitrophota bacterium | reverse complement strand
ACGCTTTACCAGTATGGATTTAAAAACGCGGTGGCGACGCTCGGTACGGCGCTCGGGGAAAGCCACGCGCGCGTGATGAAACGTTATGTGGACGAAGTCGTTGTTTTATATGACGGCGATGTCGCCGGCCAAAACGCGACCATGCGCAGCCTCGAAATTTTATTGGAAGCCGAATTGCATATCCGCGTGATTACTTTACCCGACGGCCTGGATCCGGATGATTATTTGAAAAAATACGGCGCGGACGCGTTGAAAACCGTGGTTCAGGAGTCGCCGGACTTTTTGCGTTTTAAACTCGACACGCTTTTGAAAAGTTACTCGCGCACTGACCCGATGGGTATCGTGAAAATGACGAATGAATTGCTGGATACTTTTATGCGGGTCAAAAACGAAGTTCTCTTGTCGAGTTATTTTAAGCGTGTTGCGGAAGAATTGCGTATCGATGAATCTTCTTTGCGCCGTGAGTTTATGCTGATGAAGCAGAAATCGGATAGCCGCCGCCCCGCGCGGAGTATGGAGAAAAAAGAAGACGAATCCAAAATGGCGATTCAGCCTGCGGCGCGCTCCGAGGAAATCATGCTGCTCGCACTGATGTTTCAGGACGATGCTTTTCGAAAAATGGGTTTGGAGCAAATCAAAGAAGAGGACTGGACGGACTCAGACTCAAAAATTCTTTTTGGCGAAATGACGAAAGCGGCGAATCTCGGCACAAGGCCCTCGACCGCGATGATTTTGCCGCTTTTGCAGGATGAATCGTTTCGGGGTCGTTTGACCAGGACTTTGGCTTTTATGGACGAAGTCGAGGATAAAGGGGCGATGTGGCGCGATTGCCTGGGGCAAATGAGAGGGCGGCAAACGCAGATACGTCTGGATGAGTTGAGAGAATTAATCGTGCATGCCGAGAAAAACCGGCTTTCTACCCAGCTTCAGACTTATTTGGGCGAATACCAAGCGCTTCTTCAAAAGTCTAAAACTAAGCCCTAACTCGTTGAAATTGCTGATCTGCTGCGTTGAAAACATCACTCCTTTGTGCGGCGTATGCCCGATACGCCTCCGTGGTCGCTTGTTTTCGCCTGGCATCTGAGCCATATTGAACGAGTTCATCCGAATTAAAGAATTTTCATAAAATGATGAGGAAAACGCTTTATTTCAGGCTATCTGCTGACTATAATGCTCGGTCATTTTATAGGTCAGACCGTTTTCGGTTTGCCCTTTGTTTTTGAGATGAGATTCGCAAAAGGATTCCATGACTGTTAAATTAAAAGCCGCGCCAAAAAAGAATAAACAAAAAGCCCCGAAGCCCGTGGTTTTGTCCAAAAAAGCGGGCAAATCCTCCAAGCCTGTCGTTGCTCTTTCTCCCGCCGCGCAGGCGCTTGAGTCAAAACTGACCAAGATTATCCAGCGTTTGCTCAAAACGGGAATGGAGCAGGGAGTTGTCACGATCGAGCAGATGAAGAAGCAGATCAAAGGCGATTTGGATAACGCGGATAATGTCGAACGCGTGATTAAAGCGCTGGCCAAAGAAAAAATCCAGGTTCTCTCCGAAAAAGCGGTTGAAGCGGATAATAAAAAAGAACGCGATATGGATATCGGCGAAGACGCTCCCGCCGAAGAAACCGAAAAAGGCCGCATGGACGATCCCGTGCGCACGTACTTGCGCCAAATGGGACAAATCCCTCTTCTGAAGCGCGACGAAGAAATCGCTCTTGCGAAACGCATCGAAGCGCGCGAACAGGATTTAGCCCGCGCTATTTTTCAGTGCAAAGGTGCGCGTTTTGAAGTTTTGGAACTCGCTAAGAAAATTGCCGAAGGCACCGTGCAATATGAAGCCATCATTGACCCCGAGCAAGAACAGGGCGAAGACGAGGCGATGCAGGAAGCCAAGATGAAGGTGATGAAGAAGAAGATGAAGTCTTTGGTGCGCCGTTTACGCGCGTCACGCAAAGAGGCCGACATCACCGAATTGCTCATGAGTTTTAAATTGAGCGTGCAGATTACCGATAAAATTCTCGGTAGTTTACGCGTTAAATATTCGCTTCTGAAAAAGAACCGCGAAGAAATCAAAAAACTGCGCAAAAAAAGCGTACGCGGCGCGATCGGAAAAATCGAAGAGCGCAATAAAGAAATTCTGCATGAACTTGCGGAACCCGAAAAAGATTTTATTGAACGTCTGCGGATTATCGCGCGCAAAGAAGCTGAACTTTCGATCGCGAAAAAAGCGCTTTGCGCGGCGAATTTGCGCCTGGTTGTCAGTATCGCGAAAAAATACACGAACCGCGGCCTGTCCTTTCTTGATTTGATCCAGGAAGGCAATATCGGTTTGATGAAAGCCGTCGATAAGTTTGAATACAAGCGCGGATATAAGTTTTCGACTTACGCGACCTGGTGGATTCGTCAGGCCATTACGCGCTCGATCGCGGATCAGGCCCGCACGATTCGTATTCCGGTGCATATGATCGAAACGATCAATAAATTTTTCCGCGCTTCACGCCATTTGGTTCAGGAAACCGGCCGTGAGCCTACTCCCGAAGAAGTTGCGCAGTTGATGAAAATGCCCGTTGAAAAAGTAAAGGGCATCTTAAAGATCGCGCAGGAACCGATCAGCTTGCAGACACCGATCGGTGATGACGGCGATACGACCTTTGGCGATTTCATCGAAGATAAGTCCGCTGTTTCTCCGGCAAATGCGACGGCCTATAGCATGCTTAAAGAGCAAATGGATGACGTCTTGCTTTCTCTCACCGAACGAGAAGAGAAGGTTTTGCGTCTTCGCTTTGGCATCGGCGACGGTTATCCGCGTACGCTTGAAGAAGTCGGGCGTATATTTAATGTGACGCGCGAACGTGTGCGCCAAATCGAAGCAAAAGCCTTGCGCAAGCTCCGCCATCCGACCCGTTCACGGAAGCTGAAAGGCTTTTTAGAGCTAAAAATCAGCGAGTAACGGTTTTATTTTGCTCTGCGGCGGCTTGCCGCAACCGCATTATTCAGTTCGGCCGAAGTTAATTACATATGTAGTATGCTCTGAGCCTTCGGCGCGAATATTACGGCCTCTGAGCTATTGCTCAACCGGCAATTTATTAGTACTTCGGGACTGTAGCTCAGTCGGTTAGAGCAGGCGACTCATAATCGCTTGGTCCCTGGTTCGAGTCCAGGCAGTCCCAATTCCTTTGAAAATGGGCGTTTGCTTCATCGTGGGCAGCTCTTCCTCGTCAACGTACATTTTAAGGTACGCCTCCTCGGTCGTTTGCCCACTCTTCGCATTCAGCCCATTTTGAAAGGAATTAATTTCACTGTGGGACTCGAAGTGAGCCGCGACAAAATCATCACTGACTGAATAAAAAATCTGACCCAATGTCAGATTTAAGTGAGGGAAAACATTGGGAGCGGCGAGTGGCCGATCTGAAGTGAGCCCGAGCGGCAAGCGAGAGCGCGAACGGAAGACGCCGAGTCCAGGCAGTCCCATTTTCCGCCTTCGGCGAAAAATGGTCCTTGTCCAGTATCCTTTGGCTCGGAGCTTTGTCCAAACGCGCCTCAACCGGATTGTCGTATTTACCTTTAAGCCTTGGCAAGGTTTCTGTCATATATTGTGCCTCCGCGCAGGTAATACTGCTACATACCCCGTTGTGTCGGCCTACAGATTTGTTTTATTTACATTTTAGACTTACAGATTTGTAATTTCTACGCAAATTCTTTTTATAAGACGCTCAAGCTTCCGTTTAAAGTGCCGAAAAAGTTTGATATCAGAGCCTCGATAGAATCCTATCACTACAGTATTTTCTGATATTTTTTAAAAAATAATTTGATTTTAAGTATTGGATTGGTATGATGCGTGCCATTGGGGATTACGTTTGGGTTGAAGGTTTTTATTTAGCAGCTCTGATATTAGCAACCAAGGAGATCGGGATGAATCTATCACTTAAGAAATTTTTTGGGCTCGTGGCCGTTATTGCCCTTGCCGTACCATCAACGGTGTTTGCGCAGGCTACAGCGGGCGATCTCGAAAGCCAAGTTAAAGAGCTGACGAAGAAAGTCGCCATGCTTGAAAGCGCGAAGAACACACAGTCTTCCTTTGGCGGCGGTTATGTGATGCCGACAGAAGGCGATGTCAAAACGGGTGGATTGATTCATGCGCCGCAAGACATTGATTTTGGCGGATATGTTGCTGCG
>JAYSWD010000117.1:0-1454 GCA_043718225.1 Candidatus Omnitrophota bacterium | reverse complement strand
ATTATGGCAGACGACAAAAAACATTATCCGCTGGAAAAGATCCGCAATTTTGGAATTGCGGCGCATATCGATGCCGGTAAAACGACAACGACTGAGCGTATTCTTTATTACACCGGCCGCACCTATAAGATCGGTGAGGTTCATGAGGGTACAGCCGTCATGGACTGGATGGTTCAGGAGCAGGAACGCGGAATTACAATTACATCCGCCGCCACCACTTGTTTCTGGAATGACTGCCGCCTTAATATTATTGATACTCCCGGCCACGTGGATTTTACGATTGAAGTTGAACGTTCCATGCGCGTGCTTGACGGTTGTGTGGCTGTGTTCGGTGCGGTAGAAGGCGTTGAGCCACAGTCTGAAACGGTTTGGCGACAGGCTGATCGTTATCGTGTTCCCCGTATCGCTTTCATCAATAAAATGGACCGCACCGGCGCGACTTTCGAACCGAATGTTCAGCAAATGCGCGATCAATTGGGCGCGAACGCTGTGCCGATTCAAATTCCGATGGGTGCGGAAGATAAGTTTGTTGGTTTAATTGATTTGGTTGAGATGAAGGCGAATATTTTTGATACCGCCGATAAGGGTGAAAAGTACACCGTCGAACCGATTCCCGCTGAGTATCAAGCCGCCGCTAAGAAGGCCCGCGATTTCATGGTTGAAAAGTTTTCTGAGCATGATGATGGATTAATGAATAAGTTTATCGAAGGCAAAGAGCCCACTATCGAAGAAATCCGCCGCGCAATTCGCAGAGCCACTATTGATATCAAAGTTCAGCCCGTTATTTGCGGTTCAGCGCTTAAGAATAAAGGCGTGCAGCAGCTTCTTGATGCGGTTGTAAATTATCTTCCCGCGCCATGTGACGTTCCGCCGCTGGAAGGCAAAGATCCGAGCGATGAAGGTAATCCAATTATTCGCAAAGTCGGTGATAATGAGCCGCTTGCATGTTTTGCGTTTAAAATCGCAAGCGATAAGTTCGTCGGCTCTCTAACTTATATTCGTATTTATTCCGGAACCCTTAAGAGCGGTTCTTATATTTATAATCCGCGTACTCGCAAAAAAGAACGCCTTGGACGCTTGGTTTTGATGCATGCCAATAAACGTGAAGAAATTGAAGAAGCCGGCGCAGGCAACATTGTTGCCGCTGTTGGTATTAAAGAAGCTAAAACCGGCGATTCAATTTGTGACGAAGATCATCCCATTATTCTTGAAAGTCTGTTTATCCCCGAACCCGTAGTTTGGCTTTCTATTGAACCAAAAACCAAAGCTGACCGTGACCGCATGTCTGACGTTATGGGGCGATTGGTTTCAGAAGATCCCACTTTCCGTGTACGTAGTGATATGGAAACAGGCCAGACTTTAATCGGCGGAATGGGCGAATTGCACCTTGATATTAAAGTGGACGTGATGAAGCGTGAATATGCGGTTGAAGTCAATGTTGGTAAGCCGCAGGT
>JAYSWD010000116.1:0-13471 GCA_043718225.1 Candidatus Omnitrophota bacterium | reverse complement strand
ACTCCCCAAGCGTTCGCCAAACAATTTCAGGATCAAGACAACAAACAAACCCTAGAAAATTCTACTTTCAATCTGTAGGACAAATGGGGGGAGCGCCTCAGCATACAAGCTTCCCATTTTATCTTCTCTTGGTCTAGCAAAGCTAGATCAAGAGAACGTTTTTCTATCTCGGCGGCGTTTATGGTCGAAGACCGCCAAGATGGAAAAAGATATAGCTGGAAAATTCTTTGAAGTTCGAGGAACATCCAACTTATTCCATAATATTGCATTTTGAATCATGGAATGGGATCACATTTTTCTCCGTTTTCAGCCCACACCCCCACACTGCAAAGATGTCCTCAGGGGAATAAATTCGGAGTTGCGAGTTCCGCAGTCCCGCCAAGTGCGGGACGAGGACTGTCTGAGAAGATCCGAATTTATTCCTCTGAGGAGCAACTCCATTTCGTATTCGGTCTTTAGTCTTCTGTTTAGACTTGTTATAATCTTCCCTTCATTATAAGGAGTCATTGATATGAAGTTAAACCAGAGAAGTTCCACGATCACTGAAGGCCCCTCTCGCGCGCCAGCCCGCGCCATGTTGAAAGCATTGGGACTTACCGACGATGATTTGAAGAAACCCATGATCGGTATCGCGAATACCTGGATTGAAACCACGCCTTGCAATTCGCACTTACGCCGCTTATCCGAAAAAGTCAAAGAAGGCGTGCGTGCCGCGGGCGGAACACCGCTTGAATTCAACACCATCGCGATTTCAGACGGCATCACCATGGGCACCGAAGGTATGAAAACGTCTTTGATCAGCCGCGAAATTGTCGCCGACTCGATTGAGCTTGTCGCACGCGGACATTATTTTGACGGCATTGTTGCTTTGTCTGGCTGCGATAAAACAATTCCGGGAACCGTCATGGCGCTGGCGCGTATGAACGTACCTTCGCTAATGATTTACGGCGGAACGATTGACCCCGGAAGCCATGAAGGCAAAGACATTACGATTCAGGAAGTTTTCGAAGCGGTCGGAAAATTTTCCGCCGGCCAAATTAATTTGAAGCAGCTTTGCCAAATTGAAAATGCGGCTTGTCCGAATGCCGGGGCTTGCGGCGGGCAGTTCACGGCGAACACAATGGCTACGGCTTATGCGGTGATGGGGATTTCACCGATGGGCACGAATGAAATTCCGGCGATGGATCCCAAAAAAGACGCGGCATGTTATGACGCGGGTAAGCTCGTGATTGAACTTTTGAAAAAAAATCTCCGGCCTTCCGACATTATCACAAAGAAATCTTTTGAAAACGCGATCGCTTCGGTTTGTTTGACGGGCGGATCGACCAACGCGGTTTTGCATTTGATGGCGCTCGCGAAAGAAACGGGTATTGCTTTGAAAATCGAAGAGTTCGATAAAATCAGCAAAAAAACACCGCTCTTGGGCGATTTAAAACCGGGCGGAAGATTTGTCGCGAATGATACTTATCGTGCGGGCGGATACCGCGTTATCACGAAGCGTTTGCTGGATGCCGGGCTTTTGCATGCAAACTGCCTCACAGTCAGCGGTAAAACCATCGGCGAAGAAACAAAGCTCGCGAAAGAATTAGCGGGCCAGCAGGTGATACGTCCTTTAAATAATCCCATCAAGCCGACAGGCGGACTCGTGATTTTAAAAGGCAATCTTTCTCCGGAAGGCTGCGTGATTAAAGTCGCGGGACACAAACGTACTTTTCATGAAGGCCCCGCGCGTGTTTTTAATTGCGAGGAAGATGCGTTCAAAGCGGTGAAAGACCAAAAAATTAAACAAGGCGATGTGCTTGTTATCCGCTACGAAGGCCCGCGCGGCGGACCCGGAATGCGTGAAATGTTGGCAGTCACAGCGGCGATATCAGGCGAAGGATTGGGTGAACATGTCGCTTTATTAACTGACGGACGTTTCTCCGGTGCGACACGCGGTTTTATGATTGGCCACGTGTCCCCCGAAGCGGCGATGGGCGGTCCGATCGCGGCGGTTCAAAATGGCGACCTGATTCGATTGGATGTCGCTAAAAATAAAATCGAAGTTTTAATTTCAGCGGCTGAAATTAAAAGACGCCTTAAAAAATGGAAAGCACCCAAACCGCGGTACACCATGGGCGTAATGGCAAAATACGCGAAGCTTGTTTCGTCGGCAGCCGAAGGCGCGGTTACATCGTTTTACTAAGCGCGTAAATTTTTCGTTTTTCGTTTATTGGTTTGTCGCAAACGCAAGCTCTCGATCTGCTCAGACAGTCCTCGGCTGCGCCTGCGGAACTCGCATCTCAAGAGCCTGAGTTTGCGACCCTTCGCGTAAGTAGGATGGTGGGGCTATAAGCAGAAAAATTTTATTGTCGCAGCGACAGCAATAAAATTTTCTATTTGTGTCATCCCGCGCTTCAAAATGAATCGCGAGCCGACTCGATCTCATTCTGAAGAGATTCGTGTTTCTAAAAACGCTGGAGAAACAAGAAAGCATGGCATCTAAAAATGACCCGACAGCAATTTATTTTTCGGCAGGGGTGTTGGTTTTATCATCCCTTTTATTTGTGGTTTTAATTTTCTTCACCCATGGTTTTTGGATGATACAAACGTTGAATGGTTTTATTGCGTCGGGATGTCTGTTGTCAGCGCTCAAGCTGATTAAAAGAAAAGGTAGCCCTTTTTTATTTTCAGTTATTTTTTTAGGCATATCGTTAGTTGGAGTTTTTATCTACGGGATTTGTTTGTGGCAAAATGAATGGGTTGAAAACCAGTTGGGTGGTCTTTTATTTTTTGGACTTTCAATCCTTTATTTGCCGGCTATTTTGCTGCTTTTTAAACAAGGTGTTAAATGATAGGAATGCGGTTGCGCTGAGGCGCAGAAGAGGCGAGGCTCAGGAGCTGTCATTTTTAAAAAACTATATTTTGCGGCTAGCAAAATTCCGGCATGCGACAAGCCTTAGGCTTGGAGCAATTGCGGAACGGAACGTTGTCAAAATCTTCTTTTTATAAAAATGAGTTTTGCGCGAAGACGCAACTGTTTGAATTTTTATAAAAAGAAGATTTTGGCTAAGTGTAGTAAATGACGGGGGGGAGGATTGAACTCCCGACAACAGGCTTATGAGTCCTGCGCTCTACCAACTGAGCTACCCCGTCCAAAGAGCCGCAAAAGGCGGATATGTTAACATGGCTGCTCCACAAGCGTAAATACGCCTTTTAAAGTTTATTTCATGTTGCAAAAAACAAAAAAAATCGATCCCGCTTTCGATCAAAAGTCGCTGCTTTTCCGCTTCCAAAAGCATTGCGCCGGGAAAGAGTTTCTCAAGAAATCCGGCAGGATTTTAATCGCCTGTTCCGGAGGACCTGATTCAATCGCGCTTTTTCATTTAACCCGGCTGGCTTTCCCCAACGCAAAAATAGGGGTGGCGCATTTTAATCATGGGATCCGTGCGCGAACCGCGAAGCGCGATGAATTATTTGTCAGGAAAATGGCCGCGAAATATGAAATACCTTTTTTTTTAGGGCGTGCGAAACTCGCGAGAAAATCAAACCGGAAAAAACTTTCGCTGGAAGAAGCCGCGCGAGCGAAAAGGTATGAATTTTTAAAAACGGTTTATCGCAAGTCAAAAAGCGGTGTTGTGCTTTTCGCGCATCATCTCGATGACCAAGCGGAAACCGTTCTAATGCGAATTTGTCAGGGGACGGGCCTGCGCGGGCTTTTGGGGATTCGCGAGCAGATGAAATTCGAGAGAATGCGCGTGATTCGTCCCCTGCTGGCTTTTTCGAAAGCGGAAATGATTGAATTTTTAAAGCAAAATCATTTTTCATTCTGCAAAGATGAAACCAATCAATCGACGGATTATCTTCGCAACCGCATCCGCCTGGAAGTTCTGCCTTTCCTCGCGCAGAAGATCAACCCGCGCGTGATTCAGGCGCTTGCGCGCATTCCCGAAATTATCGGTGCCGAAAGTGATTTGATTTCCGAACTGGAGAATAAGGCCGGAAAAAATGTGCTTGTCTCGGCTTCTTCTTTGCGAGTTGTTTTAAAAGCGCCTGTTTTTAGAGCTTTGCATCCGGCACTGCAGTTTCGGATTTTAGATGGTTTGCTAAAGAAGCTGGATTCGGCAGCCGGCTTGCTTTTCGAAAGCGGGACGGCCGTTAAAAAAGCCCTCAAAAACAGTCGCTTTCAAGTTTCGCTTCCGCGCGGGCTCATACTTGTCGGGGATTCCCGACGCATTTTAATCCAAAAGGCCTCCTGAATCGCAAGGCTTAGGATGATTGCCCTCTATAATGGCTCGTGTTACACTATCCGCCCTTTAAGAGCTAAATTTAGAATTGCGGTTGGGCAAAGCCCAGAGCGAAAATATTGAGTATGGCAGACGAAAATAACAATAAGAAAAACCGCCGCCCGGGGAAGAAGCCCAGCCTTCCAGATCCCGAACGGAAACGCACGTTCATTCTGCTTCTGATTCCTTTCGCGGTTTATACTTTTTTCCAGTTTTTTGTCGTTCCCGGCGTGGAAGGCGAAAAAGTCAGCTATTCTGATTTTTACCGCCGTGTGGCATCCAACCCTGAAACGCATACGATTCAGTCCTGTGAAATGATGGAAGACACCGTTCATTGCAAAACCGTGGACGGGAAAAATTTTCGTGTCGATATTCCGCCTTCCGATCCTGAAATGATTACGTTGTTGCGCCAAAACCTGCGCGATTTCCGCGTGGTTCAGCCCAATTATTTTGTGCGCTACTTTTTCCAGCATGTGATTCCTGCACTTATTTTTATTGGATTAATCTGGTTTTTTCTTTATCGCGGTATGCAGCAGGGCGGGGGCAAGATTTTTTCTTTCGGCAAATCGCGCGCTCAGCTCGCCGGCAAAAAGAACAAAGTGACTTTTGAAGACGTCGCCGGCTGCGATGAAGCGAAAGAAGAGCTAAAAGAAGTTATTGAATTTTTGCGCGAACCCTCCAAGTTTCAAAAGCTCGGCGGGCGCATCCCTAAAGGCGTGATTTTGATGGGGCCTCCGGGAACGGGAAAGACATTGATCGCGAAAGCCGTCGCGGGCGAGGCGGATGCGCCGTTTTTTTCGATTAGTGGTTCGGATTTCGTGGAAATGTTCGTGGGCGTCGGCGCGGCACGAGTGCGTGATTTATTTGAACAGGCCAAAAAAGCCGCGAAAGCGGGCGGGCGCGGCGCGATTATTTTTATCGATGAAATCGATGCGGTCGGGCGTCAGCGTTTTGCCGGTGTGGGCGGCGGGCATGATGAACGCGAGCAGACCCTTAACGCGCTCCTGGTTGAAATGGACGGTTTTGACACTCAGGCCGGCGTGATTTTGATCGCCTCAACCAATCGTCCCGATGTTTTGGATTCCGCGCTGATGCGTCCGGGACGCTTCGACCGCCAGGTCGTGATTGACCTGCCCGATGCCAAGGGTCGCGAAGCTTTGCTGCTTGTGCATACGAAGAAGATCAAAATGGATGCGAATGTCGACCTTAAGAAGATTGCTAAAATCACGGTTGGTTATTCCGGTGCGGATGCCGCGAACCTTGTGAATGAAGCCGCGTTGCTTGCCGCGCGCCGCAACAAGCCGGCTGTGACGCAGGAAGATTTTGAGCAGTCCACCGAAAAAGTGATGATGGGGCCGGAACGCAAAAGCCGTGTCGTATCCGACAAAGATAAGAAAACAACCGCGGTGCATGAAGCCGGCCACGCGCTGGTCGCGATTCTCACGCCTGATTCAGATCCTGTGCATAAAATTTCAATTATTCCGCGTGGTTACGGAATCGCGGGTTACACGCTCCAGCGTCCTGATGAAGATAACCGTGATTATTCCCGCGGAAAAATTTTAAACCGTATCAAAGTGCTTTTGGGCGGCCGCATCGCGGAAAAAATTTATTTCAATGAAATCACAGCGGGCGCTTCCAATGACCTTCAGCGAGCGACTCAATTGGCGCATTCCATGGTGTGCGAATGGGGCATGAGCGAGCGCTTGGGAAATTTGGCTTATGGCGGTAAATCTCAATCCGAAGTTTTCCTCGGGCGCGATTTCGGGCGCGGCAAAGATTATTCCGAAAAAACCGCACAAACCGTGGACGAAGAAATCAGGTCGATTGTCGAAGGCTGCTACACCGAAACTTACGCTTTGATGGAAAAAAACAAACCACTTTTGGATAAATTATCCGCGCGTGTGCTCGAAAAAGAAACGCTGGATGAAGATGAAATACGCTTGATTTGCGGTTTGCCGAGCCTTCGACCCGAGGAGCCTCCGGTGAGTGGCGTCATTTCCGAATCTGCTCCTCCCGAACATGATAATTCTTTTGAAATTAAACCCAAGACGGATGGGCCTGTGCCGCCGATTTCATCGACACCGTCTTTTTCTTGATTCATTGCCATGAAAAAATGGCAATTGCCTTCCCGTCTACTTTCTTTTGAAACTCCCTTGGTTATGGGGATTCTCAATTTAACCCCTGATTCGTTTTCGGATGGCGGCAAATTTTTTATCCATGAGGCGGCTTATGAACAGGCCCAAAAACTTATCGCGGACGGCGCGGACATTTTGGATTTGGGCGCGGAATCCACACGACCCGGAGCGGAAGCAGTTTCTGCCGAAGATCAAATCGCGCGTTTGATGCCCGCTTTAAGAAAAATCAAAAACCTGCCGATTTTAATTTCGATCGATACTACCAGCGCTGAAGTCGCGAAAGCCTGTCTGCAGGCCGGAGCTGATATTATCAATGATGTCAGCGGCTTGCGTGATTCCGCGGGTAAAGTCGCTGCAGCTGCGGCGCGGCATAAAGCCGGTTTGATTCTCATGCATCGCCGCGGCAATGCCGAAACGATGCAGAAACTCGCCGTTTACGAAGATTTGACCGAGGAAGTTTCGGCGGAACTAGCGCAATCGGTTCAGCGCGCTTTGGAATGCGGCGTTAGACGCGAAGCGCTTGTGATCGACCCGGGGCTTGGTTTTTCAAAAGATGCGGAGCAGAATTTAGTTTTGATCAAAGAAATCAAAAAATTTGAAAAGCTTCAACTGCCGTTACTTTTGGGGCCGTCACGAAAATCATTTATCGGCAAAATAACCGGCCGCGATGTGGATAATAGGGAATTCGGAACCGCGGCTTGTATCGCTTACGCGTTATCACAGGATGTGCGGTTTTTTCGCGTGCATGATGTCAAAGCTGCATGCGATGTTATTAAGATGACGCAGGCAATTACGTCCGCGGAGTTTATTCCTAACGCGCGTCTTGGCTGTTTGTAAGAAAATGGTTTGAGTTCTTATTTAGACTTTACGCTTGCTCAGACAGTCCTCGGCTGCGGCCTGCGGAACTCGCATTCGTAAAGTCCAAATAAGACTCTACCGCACAAATTTGGGGTGGGGGCTGTCAAAGGAGAAACACCTTAGCAAGTCTGCAAGGCGTTTCCTGTTTTGATAACTCCCGGGGCTCGGCAAAGCTGATCCCCGGGAGTTGTGCGGGTGAAAATTTTTGAATGTCCAAAAACGAGTGAGCGCGGAGATGTAGTTAAACCTACATCGCACAAGTGAACGAGTTTTTAACGCAGTGGATGATCTTTTTCAAAAGCTGAGAAAGGAAAAAATGTCGGGTCATAATAAATGGTCGAAAATCAAGCATGCCAAAGCGATTACGGACGCAAAGCGCGGCAAAGTCTTCACTAAGGTCATCCGCGAAATTACGGTTGCGGCGCGCGACGGCGGTGCCGACCTTGTAGCGAACGCGCGGCTTAGAACGGCGATTCAATCGGCTAAAGATGCCAATATGCCTTCTGAAAATATCGAGCGCGCCGTTAAAAAAGGCGCCGGCGGCCTTGAGGGCACCAATTATGAAAGCATCACTTACGAAGGCTATGGCCCTCAGGGTGTTGCGATTCTCGTCGCATGCCTCACGGACAATAAAAACCGCGCCAGCGCCGATGTCCGCAATATTTTTACAAAAAATAACGGCTCGCCCGCAAGCGCCGGATCCGTTTCCTTCATGTTTGAAAAAAAGGGTTATTTTTTTGTTTCCAAGTCCGCGGCCACAGAAGACAAGCTGATGGAACTCGCGCTCGACGCGGGCGCGGAAGATTTTTCTGTGACGGAAGAAGGGTTTGAAATCAAGTCCGCGCCGTCCGATTTTGGAGCGATTCAACAATCCCTGGACACCGCTAAAATTAAAACTGAAACCAAAGAATTGACCATGATTCCCAAAAACATGGTCACGGTAACGTCTGAAAATGCACAGGCTGTCATGGATTTGATCGAAGCGCTTGAAGATAATGATGATGTGCAGAATGTTTATAGCAACGCAGATATCCCCGACGAAGTTCTCAAATCACTTTAAATGGCTCATCTGCTGCGTCAAAGATTCGGCAATCTTCGTCAACGTATTGACCGCATACGCCTCCTCGATTGCTCGTCCTTTCCTTGCATCTAAACCATTTAAAGTGATTTTAGATTTTGAGTGGTTTTGGGATATAATTTGCGCGCCTGTCCGCCTTTCGCGGAAATCCGGCATTGGAGGTTGCGTGTTTAAAGCGATGAAGCGTATTTTCGATAAGATTGGCATTGCTTCTTCTAATAATCCTGTTGATCCTTCGGTTTTTAATGATGCTGTTGCCATGAAGACTTCTTGGAGTCCCTTGCGTGATGGTGTTGCGGTTTCTTTTCGAATGCATAAATGGGTGCTTGTTTCGCCGGAGCGCGCCGAATTTCAAGTTTTGCCAATGTATATGATATTTTGTGGATCATTTGTCCTAGGCGGGTTTCTCATTGGACTTGTTTTTGTGTTTCAATCGCTCTGGTTACCGGCACTCAGCGGACTTTTAACTAGTGTGATTGGAATCGTTTTATTCTATTTGGGGTCGACGCCGGTTGTTATCGATAAACGTTATGGGTTTTTCAGAAAAAAACACAAGGAAGAGATTGCCTTGAGTCGGGTTTACGCACTTCAGATTATTCACGAGTATCATAGTGGTACAGGCGATAACGCACCATTTCATAGTTACCCATTAAATCTTGTTTTGGAAAATACCGACAGAGCCAATGTCATTAACCATGGCGATCAGAACAAGACCAGGGAAGAGGCTCAACAGCTTGCGCAATTTCTTCAAAAACCTTTATGGGATGCATCCTAAATGCGGGTCCTCGGTATTGATCCCGGGACTCATCGCTTGGGTGCGGGAATTTTAGATGCGGAAGGAAACCGATATAAACTTGTGGACGCGGAAGTCGTCCGCGCCAAATCCACGCTTCCGATCGAAGAACGCCTTTACTTCATGTTTGAAAACCTACGCCGCCTGATCAAAGAATTTCAACCCGACGTGCTTGTGCTTGAAAGTTTGTTTTTCGCCAAAGACATTCAGGCTGTTGTGCGTATCGGCGAGGCGCGCGCCTGCGCGATGCTCGCGGCAAGGGAAATGAAACTGCCGGTTTTTGAATACGCGCCTACGGCCGTGAAACAATCGGTAACGGGTAACGGCCGCGCGACCAAGGAACAAGTGCAGTTTATGGTGACCAAACTTTTAAATTTGAAAGAAGCGCCTTACGCCGATTCCGCGGACGCTTTGGCGATCGCGATCTGTCATTTGCATAATCGGCACCGGTCGCCTAAAATGCCAACGGCCCCAAAAAAGAGGGTTCCGAACCGTCTTACGCGTTTGATTGAAGCCGCAAAAAAAAGCAAAAAATAAATTTATGTACCATTATCTTTCCGGAAAATTAATCACGAAAAGCCCGACCGCGGTTGTGATCGATGCGGGCGGCGTCGGTTATGATGTTCTTATTCCGGTTTCAACCTATTCTTCTCTGCCTCTTCTGGGTGAATCTGTGAAACTTCTGACGCATTTTGTCGTGCGTGAAGACGCACAGCTGATGTATGGTTTCGCGACCGAAGAAGAACGCAAAATGTTTCGTATGCTGATTTCAATCTCCGGTATTGGTCCAAAGATCGCGACCACAGCGCTGTCCGGAATTTTGGTCGAAGATTTGAAGCTCGCGATTAAAGGCGGCAATGTCGCCGTGCTGACTTCGATTTCCGGTATCGGCAAAAAGACGGCCGAACGCATTGTGATCGAATTGCGCGAGAAGGTAATTCTTGAAGCCGGCAAAACTATGGGTAGTTCGCGCAGCCTCTCCACAGCGGTTTCAAGCGAAGCTGAGGATGCCATTCAGGCGCTTGTGGCGTTGGGATATACGAAAAACAAAGCCAAAGAGGCCGTCGATAAAGTCACGGGCAATGAAAGCGCTAAAATGCCGGTTGAACAAATCATCCGTTCCGCTCTGAAATATGTCTAGCTCTGCGCTCAGGCGCAACCGCTGCTAAAAGCCCTTAAGTTATAGTTTTGAGTTCTGATCTTTGAGTTTTAAGCTATAATTCCTGCATGACAGATCCACGCGAACGCATTATTGATCAAAGTTTGACTTCCGAAGATGTGGCGGTTGAATTATCCCTGCGCCCGTCGCTGCTTGATGAGTTTGTAGGCCAGCACAAAGTTAAGGATAATCTCAAGCTCTACATCGAAGCCGCCACGCAGCGTAACGAATGTCTCGACCATATTTTGCTTTTCGGCCCTCCGGGACTCGGTAAAACCACGCTTTCCAATATTGTCGCGCGTGAAATGAACGCAAAAATCCATCAAATCGCGGGCCCGATTTTGGAACGCGCGGGGGATTTGGCCGGAATTTTAACCAACCTTGAAGCGGGTGATGTGCTTTTCATCGATGAAATTCACCGCATTCCGCATGTGGTTGAAGAATATCTTTATTCCGCGATGGAGGACTTTTCGATTGAAATCATGATCGATAAAGGCCCGCACGCGCGCTCAGTTAAAATGGATATTCCTAAATTTACTTTGGTGGGCGCGACCACGCGCAGCGGCCTTTTAACCGCGCCTTTGCGTTCGCGTTTCGGAATTGTCGAGCATCTTGAATATTATGACCATGCCGAGCTGGCGAAAATTGTTTTGCGCTCTGGTTCGATTTTAAATGTACCGGTGGATTCCGAGGGCGCTCTTGAAATAGCGCGGCGCGCGCGGGGCACACCGCGCATAGCGAATCGTTTATTGCGCCGTGTCCGCGACTTTGCGCAGGTTCAGAGTGACGGGAAAATCACGAAGGAATCCGCCCAAAAAGGTTTGGAACGTTTGCGCGTCGACAGCGAAGGACTGGATGAACTTGATTTGCGTGTTTTGCGTTATTTAATGGATCATTGCGGCGGCGGCCCGGCGGGAGTGCAAAGCGTCGCGGTCGGAGTCAGTGAAGATGCCGAAACTATCGAAGAAATCTGCGAGCCGTATCTTATTCAGCAGGGTTTTTTGCGCCGTACATCTACGGGAAGACTGCTCACCGAAAAAGCTTATTCTCACTTCTCTAAAAAACCCCCCGCCAGGCTGCAATCCCTGCTCTAGTTTTTTGGGGCCCTGTAAAATCGGATTGACCTTCAAAAAACATCACTAATTGCTCAAACAACCGATGCTACGCTCGGAACTCGCAATGAGAGATATTTTTTGAAGATTTCTTTGCAAAGTTGGGGAGAGACAATGAGCGGAGAAACAAGGCTTCGGAAACTAAGCATGTAGGAGTGCGTTATTAATCTTCCTTTCACTTGGCCTCGAACTTCAAGCTAGTTTCCCATAATATCTTTTTCTTGCTCTGCTGAGCCGAGCAAGAAAAACGTATATTGGGAAGCTAGAATTGAAGTGCGAGTCCTTTTGTTTGTGTGCTTCATATTTGACTTCTCCGCGAACTTATTTGGGTACTTTGCTTCTCCTTTTTATGCCTCTCCCAACTTATATGGCGAATATGTCCTAGAGATAAGAATTCAGCATGCGAGTTTTGCGCCAATGGACGCAACTGTTTGAGCAGGATGAATTCTTATCTCTAGGACCAATCCCACATCGAATATCATCATAAGAATTTTGACAAGTCACGGTTTTGGGTTTTGATTTTCGAACTTTGCGTTATACTACATCTATGCTTTCACAAATCCTTTCCCTTTGGCGCCCGATTGTCGAGATTGTCTTGATTTGGGCGCTTATCTACTGGCTGATGCGTTTTTTTATCGGGACGCGCGTGATTCAGGTTTTGGCGGGACTTGTGGTTCTCGCCGTAATTTTTAACATCGCTAAATTCCTCGAGCTAAATACGGTGATTTGGGTGCTTTCCAAATTATTCGCGGTCGGTGTCGTCGCCTTTTTGATTATCTTTCAGCCTGAAATGCGCCGAGGCCTCGCGCGCATCGGACAAAGAACCATGGGCAAAAATGGTTTTCAACCCGGTGGAGTTCTCGATGAAGTTGTCAAGGCGGCGGGGGAACTTTCGCGCCGGAAACACGGAGCCATTATTGCGCTTGAGCGCGGAATGAATATCCGTTCTGAGGTTGAAGGCGGTGTCAACCTTGACGCGCAAGTCACCTCAGATCTTTTGATTTCACTTTTTGACCCGCATACTCCAACTCATGATGGCGGTGTCATTATTTCTGGCGGACGCGTCGCCTGCTGCAGCGCCTTTTTCCCGCTTTCGAATAATCCCGACCTGGCGCCGAGCATCGGAACGCGGCATCGCGCGGCTTTGGGCCTTACCGAAGAAAGCGATGCTGTCTGTTTAATCGTCTCGGAAGAAACGAATACGGTTTCTGTCGCACAGCAGGGAACACTTTCGGTCCCGATGGATGCCGCGGCGCTGAGAAGACGGCTTGAAGAAATTTTTGTAGTCTCATCGAAAGAAACGGTGAAACGCGGATTTTGGGATTTGTTTTCTAAAAACGAGAATACGCCGTGAGCTCTTCTAATATGCCCGGCCTTCAATGGTTTAAACACGGCTGGAAACTAAAACTCATCTCTCTGGGGCTGGCTGCGGGGCTTTGGTATTACGCGGTCAACGAAGAAAGCGTCGAAATAACTCGCTTAGTTCCGCTGCGTGTCACGATTGAAAATAAGAACATGAGCATTCTCAAGGTTTCTTCCGAATTTCTACGCGTGACATTCAAGGCTCCGCGCGCGATGGTAGGAGAGCTGGCAAGCGCGGATATTCACTCAAAGCATGTTCTCGGAAAAGAAATGAAACAAGCGGGAGAATATTCTTTCCGCACGGATCCGAGGGAAATTATCGTGCCGAGTTTGGGTTTGCAGGTGCTTCGAATTGAGCCGCCCGTGATACAGGTTGTGGTGGATGAGCTCGTTACACAAAAACTGCCCGTGAAGCCCAATTTTCAAGGGGAGCCGGCATACGGTTATAAAGTTCGCGAAGAAGAGCTGCAGATGGATCCGAACGCGGTAATGGTTCAGGGACCGAAGGGTGAAATCGAAAAAATGGCCTTCATTCTGACTCAGCCGGTCAGTCTTATCGGGCGGACAAAGTCATTTCGTGTGAGTACGGAATTTCAATTACCGGCAACGGTCAGGGCTCAATCAGCTTCAATGGCGGATCTTTTTGTCGCGATTCACGAAGTGTCTGATGAAAAAGAACTGAAGGATGTTGCGGTTAAAATGATCCGCC
>JAYSWD010000115.1:0-13488 GCA_043718225.1 Candidatus Omnitrophota bacterium | reverse complement strand
GCGAGCGGGTCCAGCCATTTTCCGGTTTCTGAAACCATGTTATAGCGGCGGGCAAGCCATCCGTCGAAATAATCGCTGATCGCGCCGAAGAAAAAGGTAACGGCCGCCGCGACATGCATCCAAGGTTCACGGGCAAAAATAAGCGATGGGATAATAAGCGCGACAACCATCCTGAAATAAGTCAGGTGGTTGGGGTGAATCCCGAGAAACAATTTAGATTTCGGCAAAGAGGTCATAGGGATCCGCGTTGTTAATGCGAGCTTCGCAAAATTCGCCCACAGGAAGTTTAGAAACGCTTTTCACAATAACTGAACCGTCCACTTCCGGTGCGTCCATATACGAACGTCCGCGATAAAGATTTTTCGATTTTTCAACAGGCTCTTCGATTAAAACACGGATTTTCTTACCGATCCATTTTTGCTGGTTCGCAAGTGAGATTTCCTGCTGCAACTGCATCGCGGAATGAAATCGCTTCTCTTTAACTTTCTCGGGCACATGATCCGGAAGAGTGGCGGAATGCGAACTTGCTTCATTCGAGTACTGGAAAATTCCGACGCGTTCAAATTTTGATTCATTCATAAACTCCAGAAGCTCATTAAAATCGCCTTCTGTTTCTCCCGGAAAACCGACAATAAAAGTGGTGCGAATCACGAGCCCCGGAATGGTATCGCGAAACTGTTGAATTAAATCGCGGGTGCGCCGTTTCGTGATCCCGCGCCGCATGGCAGTCAGCATGGCGTCGCTCGCGTGCTGCAAAGGTATATCCAAGTAACGGCAAAGCTTTTTTGATTTTGCCATCGCTTCGATCAATTTGCGGTCAACGCAGGAAGGATAAACATATAAAAGGCGGAGCCACTTCAGCCCGTCAACCCGATCAAGTTCGTCGAGCAATTCCGGAAGTTGAAATTGACCCGACAAATCCCGGCCAAAAAAACTTGTATCTTGTCCTGTGAGGATAATCTCTTTCGCTCCCTCCGATACGAGACGCGATGCTTCGGTAACAACGTCGGCGATTGTTCTGGAGCGGTGTTTGCCACGGAAACTGGGAATCGTACAAAATGAACAGATATGATCGCAGCCTTCGGAGATTTTTAAGTAGCGGAAATGCCGCGCCGTCAATGCAACGCGGTGTTCGCCTGATGTCGCCAAATAACCGGGTTCATTCATGGTGAAAACTTTGTCGCCTTTGGAAACAGACTGAAGCACGTCCGCAAGTTTGTCATACTCGCCGGTTCCGACAAATGCATCCACTTCGCTGAATTCCGTTCGAAGTTCCTCGGGAAATTTTTGAACCATGCACCCCAATACGACAACGGATTTGATTTTTCGTTCCTTTTTCATCTTCAGAAGCGAACGGATATAATCGAGGGATTCCTTTTGCGCGGCTTCAATGAAAGAACATGTATTCAGAAGAACCACATCGCTTTGCGCGATGTCGGAAACCAGCGAATATTTGCCACGCGGAATTTTCCCCAGGAGGATTTCACTGTCGACCAAAGTCTTGGGACAGCCGAGGGACACCATGCCAACGCGAAGGGGCTGATTTTCTTTAATGACGGTTTTTACCATGCTGTATTTTACGGAATCAACCTCTTGAATGCTACCTAGAAGAAAAAAGCCCGTCTTCTAGACGGGCATAAATTTAAACCTTATTATCGCCGATTGCGGTTGCGCCGGAGGCGCAGAGCAAAAAAAGCAGGCGGTTGGGCGAAGCCCAGAGCCAAAACAAATCGTGGCGGGAGTGACGGGACTTGAACCCGCGACCTTCTGCGTGACAGGCAGACGCTCTAAACCAGCTGAGCTACACCCCCACTAAAAATGGGTAAAATTGCACTGGGCGTTTCAGGATTCGGCACCTTTCACTTGTGTCGGCTAGTCGCCGCACTCGTTTTAGGTTGGCCAATCGCTTCTTCGAGTTTCTCATTTCAAAGACTGACATCAAGTCAATCTTTGAAACTCGCAAACTTTACATACTGTCGTCGCTCACTTCGAATCCTTTGCCCAAAAAAGGACCGAAGCGCGTATATGGTGGGCGTTTCAGGATTCGAACCTGAGACCCTCTGCTTGTAAGGCAGATGCTCTAACCAACTGAGCTAAACGCCCGGAAAAGTTCATGTATTATATGGATTCACGTCCGGAAAACAAGACGTTTCCCCAGGCACTTCTCAAGTTTAATTGCTCAAGAATTTTTGCTCGCGCTTGCCGCTTTGCTGCGGAGTGCCGGTTGACGTAGTCAGAGGCTAAATTTTACCGCCAAGAATTAATACGCTGAATCAAGTGATGCAGCCGAAAGAAATGATTGCGCGTGAAGTGAAAATAAATTCGGGGGTGGCTATGATAATGCCCCGTTTCCTGTTCCTCTTCAAACGGCTCGAGAACCTGACGTATGCTTCCTTTTACCACGATATCCTTAAACTCACGGTTAAGTGTTGCAAGCTCGACACGGCCGAGTTTACGCAGCAAACGGATCACCAGCTGGTCTTTCACGAAACGCATGGAATGATACGTGCGATAAAAATTGCTGACATACTCAGCGGCTTCCTGCGCGTCATGCGTAAAATAAACCAAATCCATGTCTCTAGGGTCAATCAATTTCTGCCGTGCCAGCTGCTGCTTACAAAAGTTTAAGAACCCCGCCCAATACTTGCTTTTGGGATGATCCAGGCAGACAATCGGCCGAGGGTCGGCTTTTCCGGTTTGAATCAAAGTTAAAGTTTCAAAGCCTTCGTCGTGAGTTCCGAAGCCCCCGGGACAAAGAACCGTAGCGTCGGATTCACGCATAAACATGAGTTTGCGCGTGAAAAAATACTTAAAATTAATCAACTTTTTATCGTCCAGCATAACCGGATTTGCGTCCTGTTCAAACGGCAGGCGAATATTAAGCCCGAAGCTGTGGCTTGTTCCCGCGCCTTCATTGCCCGCCTGCATCACTCCGGAAGCAGCCCCGGTAATGACCATCCAACCGCGCTGAACAATTAAAGACGCAAACTGTTTCGCTAAAATATAGTCTTTATTGCTGGGTTTGGTGCGAGCCGAACCAAAAATGGCGACTTTTCTAACCCGGCGAAAGGGTTTAAAAATTTTAAATGAATATCTCATTTCTTTCAGCGCGGTATTCATAATTTTAAGATCAGAACGGTCGAGGCCGTCCAAGCTCGCTTTGACCGCGGTGACAATCATTTCCTGAATCACATCCGCATTGGTTCCCGGCTCAGCATACTTTTTCACAAGCGCGTGAACATGGGCGTCCGCAACGCGGTCACCTATAGAATACTGATGTTTTTGAATCGGATCGATTTTCTTTTTCATAAAACCACCTGAATCTGAAGAATAAGATCACCCCGCTTGCCTGACCGGGAAGATTTTCCCAATCCAATAAGACGCAATTTCATTCCATTTTTTGAATTTTTAGGAATTTTAACCGAAATCATTTTTCCGTCCTTTGAACGAATTTTCACAGCACCGCCCGCGCGCGCGCGTTCTGTGGAAACCTTGAGAGTTCCAAGTTGGTCGAAATTTTCAGGCGTCTCCACGGGAGCCCGCCCCGAACGGAAACCCGGGGAACCTCCGCCGCTGCTGAAAAGTTCCTCAAAGATATCGGCAAATCCTGAATAAGACTGAGAGCGATTTGCTGAACCGCGCCCCTGCCCCGATCCGTATGATCGCAACAGGTCTTCAAAATCGAAGCCTTCCGCTCCGCGGAATCCACCACCGCCACCGCTATATCCGCCGCGAGGATCAACGCCCCCAAATTTCCTGAATTGATCAAATTCGGCGCGGCGTTTGAGATCGCTCAAAACATAATAAGCTTCGGATACTTCTTTAAATTTTTCCTCGGCCTGTTTATTGCCTTTATTTTTGTCGGGGTGGTATTTAATCGCGAGCTTGCGGTATTCTTTTTTGATATCTTCGGCGGTGGCATTTTCCGGCACGCCGATAATCTTGTAATAATCTTTAGAGTATTTCATTGGTAAAAATTTTAAAGCTAATAGCCGGTTGCGCTTTTAGCGCAGAGGCAAAATAATACGGGTAATAATCTTTGGAGTATTTCATTTAAATATTTCAAATACTAACGGCCGGCTGAGCATTTAGCGGGAAGCAAAACGGTACGGGTGAATTTTTCATGGAAATAGAACCTTGAAAACATTCATAAAGGAATAAGAAAAATAAGCCTTACCGTCATTTTTTCTGACACGTATTTTTCTAAACGTGGGCTTGGCCTCCACACCCTGGTATGGTTGAAACTCCCAACTGCGGCCCCGGTCGACCGCATCCGCCACTCCCCCTGAAATTAAAGTGCCATACTTTTTTTTAAAAAAAGAAAAAGCCAAAATATGCGCGGTTTCTTCAGTCATAGTTGCGGCGGAAAAACTGGGGGGTGAAAAGAGAACCAGGAAAATAACCAGCCAGACCAAAAACCGTTTATTTTTCATATATCCTAAAATTAAAACTGACGCTTTCAAAAATATAATTCATTTTGAAAACGCCAACGAATCAGTCGGTTTCAAATTCTCATGATTCTCTTTAAAACCGGCTAATCAACGACGGTTTCAAAACTTGTATTGTCCTCATTTTAAAACCGCCGGTCGGTTGCACCTACGACGCAGAGACAAAACAAATGGAGGTGGGGGGAATTGCACCCCCGTCCAAAAGAAAACTCAAACCGGGCACTCCATGCTCAGTGTGGCTTGTATCTGGTTCCGGTCCGCCGTCACACCGGCTGATCCGAAACGAGCCCCCAAAGTCTTAGTTCAAAAATAGGAGACACTTTCTTGAACGCAGCCCACATAATTCGTCTTTAAAGCCCCGCAGGCGCAGGCCTCAAGACGTCGCAGCGATTAGGCTGCGAGTTGCAGAGCGAAAGGCGCAGAAACCGTTACCGGTCCCATTGCTCTTTCGTTCCAGCTGAGTTTGTCAGCATTTATTTTTTTGCCTAGGTTATTTAAGAGGATCCAGACTACCTCTGCATGCACCCGAATAAGCGTCATTCTCCTGTCGAACCTGGTCACCCCCAAGTATTTTAGTATTATACATGATTTTAGCTATATTTTGGGAGGAGTTGGGTTTGGGGACGCGGTTGGGCGCAGCCCAGAGCAAAATATATCAGCGGGCGCGCTTGATGGCCGCTCGGGCCTCTTTGTCCTGTTCGCGCTTTTTAACCGTCGCGCGCTTGTCAAACTGCTTCTTTCCTTCCGCAAAAGCGATTTCAAGCTTAAGCTTCCCCTTCTTAAAGTAAGCTTTTATGGGGATCACTGATGCGCCTTTTTTGCGTTCGGTCCATTCCTTCAGCTTTTTAATCTCTTTTTGATTGAGCAAAAGTTTACGGATGCGCATCGGGTCAATAACTTCATAGCCCTGCTTGCGCGAATAGGGTGAAATATGGCAGTTATAAAGGAACGGTTCTTCCTGCCAAACCCTCACATAACTATCCGTCAGATTCATCTGACCTTCGCGAATGGCTTTAACTTCACAGCCAAGCAAGACAATACCGGCTTCGAAACGCTCAAGCAAATGGTACTCAAAACGGGCTTTGCGGTTTTCAACAGAAGGCTGGGCGGGAGTTTCGGGCTCTTTCTTTTTTGCGGCACTCATAAATTTATCCGATGCTTTTCGTAATCAAGATCGGCTTACTGAGAGAGGTCGTCGAATGAAACAACTTTGGGAACTTCCTCGGCAATTTTTCTCGATGCGTCTGTTTTGTACGGCACGGCTTCCACTTCATCCTCGTCATCTTCGATTGTCTCAATGCGCTTCGCGTTTTTTTTGTAAGGCACGGTTGGCGTAGTGGGTCTCAAAAAAGCATTGGACGCGACAGGCTGTGAAATGTCGGGAAGAGAAGGTTTTATGTTTTTATTTTCCGCGCGCTGCACTTTTTGTTCATCAGTAAGTGGAATCATCAGGATATTACGCATCTGAATAAAGCCTTTCTTGCTTTGCCCGATATTTTCATTTAAAAAAACTAGCGTGACTTCCGTGATCGGAGTTGAAACTGAAGAGAAAAAATCAATTTGTCTTCCCTGCCAGTCCGGCTTGATATCAGTAATTTCAAAGCGGTGAATAATCTGTCCCTTTGATTTGATTTCAACGTAAAAACGGTCGGGATAGCCTTCACCCGGTTTGCGCCGCACATCAAAACGTATCCCGCCGTAGCTATTGGCGTCCAAATCGCGCGTAAGCACGTAAAGACCAACAAAAGAATTAGAAGGAAAAACATCATATTCGGCCTCAAGAAAAACATCACCCGATGCCTTATCCACATAGAAATCACGAACCGTATAGCCGACATTTTCCGTATAAAAAGTCCCGTGATCAAAAACCCTTTCAAAGAAATCGCCGGCGCGCTTTGAAAGGTCGATCTGCTTCGCCTCTTCTTCGGCGGTTTTTACGTTCATCTCGTAAGTTTCCCGCAAAAGCGCCCACTCTTGTTCCGACACCTTAATAGGCCCGGCCGGAACAGCTGCCGAGGGCTGGTCCGAAAGCGAAACTTTTTCAAGTGCGTGAATCACAACCGGGTTTTGGGTGGATGAATTTTCGGGGTTCGACTTTAAATTGCCGCGCAAAACACCGATCCAGGGTGAAGCATCTGAAAGCTGGACACGGAAAGTGGAATCCTGCACATTGTAAACTTTATCCTTGATTAACAAGTCGAGCATATTGACTTTATCGCCGCGGTATTTTGTAGTTCCCAAAAGCGCACCCTGTTCGAGTTTGAAACGATAAGTGACGCGTTCTTTTCCGGAAAAAGCCGGGTCCGTACGCGGCTCAAGCTGCGTCAATTTGGTATTAGGCTTTAACCTCAAAACATAAAGCTCTTCGATTTCGAGAACAGCTTCACCGGCTGCCCCCACTTCAATCGTTTCGCCTTTTAAAATCTGACGGTTTTTTTCTGCTTTCTGTTCACCGTCCGCGCCGATTACTTTAACATTACCAAAAACCGAAGTTAAAAATGCAGCGGGTTTCCCGGGCAAAGACACAGAATCAGCCGACTGAGGCTTCGACATCTTATCGCCGGGGCCTGGATTTGAAACCGCCTGAACTGCGGCGGGCAATTGTTCGATAGGTATTGCTGCGGACGGCAAATTGCCTGCTATTTTCTTTAAGACAATCTTCTTTTCGTTTTTTGAATCACTTTGACCAGAAACAACCTGCACAACCGCTCCTGACTCAGGTTTTAAAACGATCTTTGTACGTTCGTTTTTAGTCAAAAGAGGAAGAGAAAGAATAAAGAGACTCGCGACCAAGACTAAGAAAATCGCCAGCGGCGGGATCGACGGCTTAGGCTTTTTTATTTGCATCGATCTATATTAGCGGTTCAAAAAGCATACGTCCAGTGGCTTGTCAGACTGAGGCCGCACGCGTCAAATGACGCCGCTTAAAACCTTTCTAAATCGAGTAGAAAAAAGTTTTTCAATGCCTTGCTATAAAGAATTGCATTAAATAGCTACTTATCGTTTTCCTGAGCTCTCCCGAGGTATTCGCCAGTGTCTGTATTGATCTTAACCATAGTTCCCTGATCTATAAAAAGAGGCACGTTAATATTGAGGCCGGTTTCGCATACAACGGTTTTAAGGGAGTTGGAAACAGAGTCACCGCGAATTCCCGGCGGCGCCTCCACAACTTTAAGTACAACAGTTTTAGGAAATTCAGGCATAATCGCTTTCTCGCCTTCAAAGAAAACGCGCATTTCCATGTTTTCTTTGAGATAATATTTACCATCTCCGACCATTTCTTCGCTCAAAGTAAATGATTCATAAGTTTCCATCTCCATACAATGAAAACCTTCGCTGTCTTTGTAAAGATACTGGCATTTCTTAGGTTCTAAGATAACGCGGTTCACGTCTTCATCCGGAGCAAACCGGTTTTGAAAAACTCGGCCGCTTTTCAAGCCTTTCATTGTCAACTGCATGAAGGCGCGCAAATTTCCGGGTGTGCGGTGTGTCGCTTCAGTGATAATGCAGATTTCATGGTTATACATAATTGCCGTCCCCTTACGGGCTTCATTTGCTCGCATGCTCTCGCTCCTATTGCTATTTTATTTGTGCCGCGGCCGGAAAATCCGAACCAACGACGGAACCTTTTTAGGCTCGTTATTCTCTTATGCTGATCACAGATAAAATTCTTTCGCGGGTTTGATTTTCCCGGCGATAAGAATAAAAGTGATCCTGTTCTTTAAAAGTGCACAAACCACAGTCTTCGATATGATGCTGTAGAACTCCGGCGCTCTCCAGACTTTTCCTGACGGAGCCGGGCAAATCAAGCTGGCCCTTGCCTTCGACCGCTCCCGGCAGATAAAAACCCGGAAATAACGCCTCAAACTCGGATCCCACTTCATAGGCCGCTTGGCGTATGCAAGGCCCTAATCCAACCCGGATGTTTTCAATTTGGGATCCATAATTCTGTTGAAACGCGGAAATCATTTTGGGCGCGATCCCGTGCATCGCTCCGCGCCATCCCGCATGCGCCAGGCCGATCACCTGCTTTGAAGAATCCCAGAAGAATACAGGAACGCAGTCCGCTGTCAAGATCCCTAGTGTGAATCCGGGAATATTTGTAATCAGTCCATCCGCCATAATTGCACCAGTATGCGGAGTATCCGCCTGGACCCGGATGATATTTTCACCGTGTACCTGCTTCACCAAAAAAAGTTTGTCCGGATTGAGGCTAAAAATTTTTAAAAAATCAGGTCGGCGAAGCATATCAAAGGCACGCTCCGAGTAGGCCGCGACAACCTGCTTTTCAAAACCCGTAAAAAGGCGAAAGCGATAATCGGTTTCAATCGTCATGGCTTGAAATTCTCAGCTGAAAATAAATTTTCCGCGGTCAATATTTCTTCGCCTTTTTTCATATCGGGATCAGAATGAAAGCGGTCGCGGATCGCGCCGTGATTAATATAATTATTCAACGCGACTAAAATCATACCCTGGTCGAGCGCCAAGTATTTCCGCGCGACGAGGCCCGTTTTAACGGTCACCGCGTCATAAAAACCATATTCACCATAGATATCATAAAGCTCGATCAGTTTGCGTAGATTTTTTTCGACTGCCTCAGGCGCAAATTCAACGCTTAACGCGCTGGCATGCGGCGTAACCACGCCGGGCTTATAGCCTTTGGAACCGAACGGCTGTGCGCCATACTCGGAATAGCCGCCTTCGGGTACAGATGAGGGACTCATCCCCCAAACAGGATAACCCAAATCTTCTAAGGCATAACGAATTTGCCCCCGAACTTGAGCGGCATCATTTTTTCCAAGGCCTTCGGGAGCCAGCTCTTTTTCTTTGATGATCAAAGTCGGCATCAAAGCTTCAAACGCGGAACCACCCCAGCTCGGCACATACTGTAAATCTTTCCATGTGTAATATCCGCCGGTATACGGCAGCCCCAAAGCGGTTTTTTGCACCTGCTCCTTCGGTTTTTGTCCCTGCCAGTCAAAAGACTCGGGGAAAGTTCTGAAAAGCCCGCCGAACCAATGTTCTTTGGGAATATCACCGCGGGCAATCGCCATAAAACTCGTGGCGCGCGGTTCTGAATAAAAAACGCCATAATTATAGTCCGAGTAAACTTTCAAATGCTCGTAGTAGCCGTGAAACATCAGGCGCTCAACAGGATCATAGAAAAAAGAAAGATTACCACGGTTGATTAAGCGCGTGGCCTGCTCATTCACTTCCGTAAACGCGTTTCGTATGACATAAAGCCCCGCCAAATACCAGCCGCTATCTACCAGCGATACGAGATAATTCGTCCGTTCGGCTGTGGTCGTATCATAGTAATTATAAGGAAAACCGCTTGAATGGTACTCAAGTTTGTTTTCCAGCGTGTTTAAAATGGTTTTAAGCTTCTGCACCGCTTGCTCGCGGGTAATCAACTTGAGGTCATAAGCGGAAACAACACACATCAAATAAACGCCGATATTCGTCACATTCGTATAATCACCGATCCAGGCGCCCTCTGCAAAAGCCTGCTCCCCTGTGGGCGCAATTTGAATCGTATCGAGCGGCAAACCGTTTTCACGGTCCACAGTATTTTCGAAAAATTTCCACGTATCTTTGGCTACTTCGCGGAAAAAAGCTTCACGTTCGGCGGGAAACTCTTTCTTCACAACCGCTTTTTCGGGAAAACCAGGCAAGCGCGTTTTTAAAAATTTTTGAAACTCAAAACCCTCAATGCGCGTCGCTGTTTTCTCTAATTTTCTGGGAGGAAAGTCAACCGCGGTCGGGCCGGGGTTGCCGGTTTTAACGAAGCGGATATTATCGATATAAATTTTGCCTGTTTTCGCCGTCACCATGCGCTTGTGAAAAACGAATACTAACTCATCTAAATCGCGGCGGCTGATCGAGGGATTTTTCCAGGCCTCAGGATCAATAAAATTAATCAATCCCGTCATCGCGTTCAGCGGAATACTTGCCGTCTGCCACTCCGGAGTAACCTTGACCCGCGCTGTGCCTTTGATCGTCTCGACTTGCCCGACGCGAGGAGCGGCATAAGCATCGCCCGCGGCATGTTCAGTTTTCGGCTTGGGTTTTTTGATTTCAATCTTAAAAATTTCAGGGAAGCCTTTTTCAACGTCGCCTTTGACTTCGAATTGGAGGTGGTCGTATTCGCTGGCGTCAAAGCCGCCAAGCTTGGTCCAAAATCCGTTTTGAGTAGACTCCGAAACCGCATCGGTGCTGTAGCCAAGGCTCAAAACCTGGGACTCTTTACCGTCTTTGCCCGGCATTTTAACAATCAGGGGGTCGGTATAAGAATCATTTGAATCATCAGGATTCAAATTCCACTCGCCGCTTCCGCCGCCTAATTGATTAGTCAAATCATTAAGATCGGCCGTCTCAAAATCAGCGATCATTTTAACCGCGGGGTGAGCGGAAGATTCTTTTACCGCAGCTGAGGGTGACGCCGGCTTCTTTGGTGCGGCATCTTGCGAATGGCTGGGCGGCTGCTGGCCGCAGGCGCAAAAGACGGTCAAAACCGACAAAACGATGAATTTCTTTAAAATAAGGGGGCAACGCATGGGCGAAAGTATATCAGAAAGTAGGCTAAAAAATCACTAGCACTTCGTTAAATTGAAATGAAGCTTGGGATTTTCAAACAACGCTCAGTGTTGTGTCTCATATCAAAACAAAGACGGATGAGACCTACGGATTCAGCGGTAATTATTCAGGACAGCCTTGGTTTGCTGTCCCACGATCCCATCGACAGGCATGTCATGATCTTTTTGGAAGTTTTCAACCGCAGTCAGAGTTCTTAAGGTGAATGCCCCGTCAATCGGCCCGGCGTCATAGCCCGCATTATTCAAAGCCTGTTCAATCGCGAAAATGTCCTCTCTTGCCCATATTCTCTGGTTCGTCCGGACGACAGTCAGCATTTTTGCGTTGGGATAACTGCAAAGCCTGCGCACGTCTGTCCAAAGTTTTTTGCTTCCCAGAAGTCCGAGAAAAACATCTTTATTGTTTTCATTTAAGCGGCCGACAAAGCAATAACTGGAACTACGGGTATACCCTGTTTTTCCGATCACATCAAATTTCTCGCTCCAAAGCATTTTATTGTGGCTTTTCATGAAAATGCGCCGGCCCCTGAGGCTTTGAATCGTGACCGACTTCATCATAAGCACTTTTACAAGAAACGGATAACGTTCAGCCTGACGCATAATCAGCGCGAGATCAAAGGATGTGGAGTATTGGCCCTTAGCGGGTAATCCGTTCGGAGTTTTAAATTGGGTATTTTTAGCGCCGAGCGAAAGCGCTTTTTTATTCATGAGCCGGCAAAATCCAGGAACCGATCCGCCGATATGAATCGCAAGAGCCTCAGCAGCGTCGTTCGCGGACTTCATTAAAATCGCATAGATTAAATCTTTGACGTAATAGCGCTCACCCGCTTTAAGATAGATTTTGGATGGCTGAACCGACTCAACACTTTTTGGAATCACTACGACATCATCAAGATTTAAACGGTCTAAAGCGACCATCGCGGTCATTATCTTCGTGGTGCTGGCTTGAGGGCGGCGCATATTGGGCGACTTGGAATAAATCGGGCGACCGGTCAATCCATCAATCAAAATCGCGGAAGGCGCGCTGATAAAAGCGGCTCGAGCGGCTGAAGCATCCGACATCGGAGCCGCGCTCAAGGCCAACAGCATGAACACCAGAAATTTTGAAGTTATTTTCTTTATCATAATGAGATTGTATTATCGGAAGAATCCGCTGAATCTTAAGCCGTTCAGAACGGGCATTATAGCAGTTAGAAATTCTTTCGCCCATTGCAAATTGCCGGCATGTCTCTTCTTCCCATTCAAGTCGGATTTCGCTATAATCCCCGCTCACTCGGCCTTCATGGTGGACGTAGCTCAGCTGGTAGAGCTCCAGATTGTGGTTCTGGCTGTCGCGGGTTCGATCCCCGTCGTTCACCCCATAAAGCACCCTCCAGATCTCGTGTCTGGAGGGTGTTTTATTTTTTGATAGGACGGGGATCGAAGTGAGCTTCGCAATTTATGAGGCTTTGCTTACTGCAATCTGACTTAATGTCAGATTGCAGTAAGCAAAGACAACGCGAATCGAGTGGCCGACCTGAAATGAGTGCGCTGACTAAGCGACACGAATGGAAAGCGCCGTAATCCCCGTCGTTCTCACCCCATTCTTCGTTTTGAGCGTCAGGCCGTCCATAACTCCCTTGTGCGATGGGCACGTGAGCAGGTTCTAAACTTTCATACTGGACTTGAGCCTTCGGCGCAATCTCTAGAATCAATTCCATCAGCGGCTTCAATTCAATCTGCAAAGTTCTATTCGTGAAAATGAATCGGACTCCCAAGCCTTGCAGGATGTCGCGCTTCGTTTCTAAATCTCCAGTTTCAAATTTTTTCTTGGCGGCTTCGGCAAGGTCTAAAGCCTTTTCCGCAGTATTGAACCATGTTTTAACTCGATGTCCGGCATCTTGGGAAAGTTCCTCCATGCGTTTTTGCTCTTGAAGCAGTTCTACCTTCCGCCGCTTAAAAACATCGACTTCGATCTCCCCACTTAATCGCAGGTCAATCAAGGATGAAATTTTTTGTTCGCAACTTTTAATAGCGATATTCCGGGCATCCCTGATCTTCTCCTGATCGCGAGTCGGCAACTCAAAGATTTTTTTACCGTCGCGGCCTCTTTCAAAAGCGTCTGAAAGTTCAATTTCGTAAAAGATGCTTGCCCCACGAAGACCAGTATTTTATTCCGGACAAGATAATTAAAGGCTTCTTGGAAACTGAGTCCCAACACCTTAATTGTCTCCGAAAGCGCACAGCCTGCAGTAGCGTTGATGCGCCAGACTTGCGCAATGAGATCATCGCGCCATTCACTTACTGATTTGTATTTTGAAACATCCATGATTCACCTCTGATTTTGAGCCGGATTTGTTAAGGCTGCGGAATAAACAGGCAGGAAGAACGCTTAGCGTTTTAGCTGTTGTTTAAAGTCGCCGCAAGCATCCGCAAATCACGACTGGTTTTAGTTCTCAAAATCCGCT
>JAYSWD010000114.1:0-1472 GCA_043718225.1 Candidatus Omnitrophota bacterium | reverse complement strand
CCGAACGGCATCTTCACCGGCAAAACCTCTATGCGCATAATCATTCGGCGCTTGCTGTGAAGCCGCTTCAAGATCAGCCGGTTGAATCCCAAGCCGCTTATAAATCGGCATGCCAAGCCGCTCTCCCCGTTCATTGCTCCATTGAATTCTTCCGGTCATCCCCTTCAAAGTCACGTCCGCTAAAAACGCTGCTTGCGCCGCCATCATCTTCTCAAACGCTTGCGGTACTTCCTTCCAATAGGCCTGCGCCAACTGCGCTATATCTTCTACATCTTTTTTTACGTCCAAAGCACGATCCGGTAATCCCAAACTCTTCTTCAGAGCTTTCACTTCTCGCCAAAACGCCTGCGCCAACGGATCCGTAGTTTCAATCTCTAGATCCCACGGATTCTCCACATCCCTCCAAAACGCCCGCCCGACCATATAATCCGATGACCCGAAATAAAGCGCCAACATCACCTCAAATCCAAACACCGATCCAAAATCTTTCCCCGCTGACAGCAACACCCAGGGCTTGCCACGCATCGCCGCATCTAATTCCGTAAATAATTCTCCCGCTCTCCGGAGGTTTGTCTTCGTCCCTTCATTCAAATCACTTCCGTCCACCAACGCCCTAAAAGTCTCAAGCCTATCTTTCCCCGCAACCGCCGGTTCGAGCGCCTCAAAAAATCCCCGTAACTTTTCTGTTTGCTCCGCTTTTTCCGCGTCACCCGTTCCCGCCGCCAACTTGTCTCCGTCTATCACCGATTCAACTTTGTTGATGTCCGCAAATTCTGAAATCCCTCTCCACTCTTTTCCTCTTCCCTTTACTGAATCAATAATCATCCGCGCCCGGTGTTCCGCATCTTTTGGTTTATGGTTCTTCGTATCAATCAATTCCTCCACCATCAACAGCATGTCGTAATACACCGCCGCATCGCGCATATGACTTAAAAATAAATCCTGTTGTGCCATAAACTTTTCATCATCAGGCCATGTGTACGCCAGCAACTTGATCGCGTCATCGCCCATCTCTTTTATCTTCGCTACAACCTGAAAGGCCGCTTCCCGGCTCGCATAATCGGGCTCGCCTTCGGCTGTCCTCGGCAATAAATCAGGTCTCTCTACTAATACGCTCTCCGCTTCACCCGGCGCGGGAGCATACGATTTTTCACTCCGTGCAATGGATGCCGCATGCACCAACATCCCCAAATGATTGACCGCTTTCAATGCTCCATCCGGCGCATTTGTTAAATAGCCCGTCGCTCCAGCGGCATCGCTATGCTGTGCAATGCCCACTTTCGTTAAAAAGGCCCACCGCGTTGCCGCTTCGGTTAACTTTTCGCTCTCTTTCAACCCAAATACCCGGCGCGCCATCGTCGCAATCGAATTATCCTGGTCCGCGGCCACCACACGGATATGCCCTGTCCCCGCCATGACCCGATGCAATCCCGCTCTCTTTCCGTTGCTTAAACCTAAATAATAATCGCGCG
>JAYSWD010000113.1:0-4251 GCA_043718225.1 Candidatus Omnitrophota bacterium | reverse complement strand
TGATCACCTTTCTTTATTTCCATGCCTTCCTCAGCTTGATAAACACTGCCGTCTTCCGCCACAACTCTTACGTCGCCGCTTACCGCTTTCAATTTCCCCGCTATAGCCTGGGCGGCTAAGGATCTTTCCGGCATAGCTCGTGGCTGCGCGTTAAATACAACGTTCTTAAACTCATCCATACTCAATCCAAAATTATCCATTTTAAAATTGTCAGCCCTAACTTCGATTGAATTCATACCCTGGTGAAGCTGCTGTGTTTTAAAATTTTCGGACTTACCGAAAATCTCTAAAAAAAACTTACTCGGATCATTAAACCCTAATGACCGGGCAATATGTTTTAATTCTTGGGTGTTATCGTGGTCTTCTTTTTGACTACTTTTATTACCTCCCTCAAGAATGATTTTGCCATTCTTATCCGTTGCTGTTTTGAAATTCAATCCTGGATTTAAATCGCGAATCCGGTTAATCGCAGGGTCTAACGCGTCTAATCCTCTTAAATTCAAACCTTGCCCGCTTATTACTTGGGTATCTCTTCCGAACAGCAAGCGGCCGCTTCCATTCTGATCATGATCGGCGACAAGTGAAATACTACGGGCAGTTATATTATCTACATCCACAATGAGATCTCTTCCGGCAGAAGCGTTATAACCGTCAAACACATCATCATCCTGAAGCCAGTCGGAAATCACCAAATCTGCCCCTGACTGAAGACTAATTATTTGCGGCGTTTTCAAAACAATGTCATGCTCCCCGAAATTTTTTAACTCACCCCGCCCGTTTAAATTGTAGTCTGCCTTGAGATTGATCGCCCCTTTTGTAGAAATTAATACATCTTGATCAAAAATGATGTCGCCAGTCGAATTAAACGAGAAACTTCTATTTCCGGCGCCAGCGAGGTTAATTTTATCAATAGAGCGGTCAATAATAATATCAGCTTCGTTCACAGAGCTACCTGTCGTAGTAATATTCAGCCATTTCAAGGTTTCATTGGCTTCAATCCAATCCGAAACACGAATATCAGACGCTGATTGAAGACTAATAAGGCCATCCGTAAAAGACCCTGCCCCGGTAACATCAATGTCAACGGAATGGTTATTTCTTATTAAAGAGCCTTGTCCGTTATTGTTGTAGTCGGCATTCAGCTCTACCTTTCTTGCGGCTCTCAGCGCCGTATCCTGAGCAAACTCAACATTTCCCGTGGCATTGAAGGAAAGCGTGCTCCCGCTTTGCGCGAGCTTATCGATGGAACGATCAATCGTAATATTAAAATCATTATTCACAGACTGATACGAGGTATACACTGCCAAATATTTGAATACTTCATCTTGATTAATCCAATCAGACAGCAACAGATTGGATGCGGATGAAAGTATAATGGATCCCTCGGATGCAACGCTAATACCAACAGTATGGCCGTTTTTTTGCAAGGCCCCAGCTCCGCTGGTGAACCCCGCTAAGAGCGATATAGCCCCATTCATCTTTAAATCTAAATCATCTTCAAAGGTAATGTCGCCATAGGCGTCAAACGTAAGGCCGCTACCCTCAATGGCACTACGATCAATGGTGCGATCAACAATAATATCAGGCGTTGATTGTGAATTTCCGGTTGTTTTAAAATTAATGCCTCGAAAATTTTCGCCTTCTTCAATCCAATCCGATAAGCGAATATCGGCCGCGGACTGCAGTGCCATTCCGCCTAAATTTCCAACTTCAAGGTCAACCGCATAGCCATTTTGAATTAATGCCCCGGAACCATTTTGATTGTTGTCGGCAATCAGCCTAATCGTTTTGGCGGCCAAGGTTGTTGCCCCAATAAACCTAATGTCACCACGCGAGTTGAAAGAAAAAGTACTTCCCAGGCTAGCCGTTGAAGCGCTTTTATCAAAAGAGCGGTCGATAATAATATCTGCCTCCGCCCCCGTATTGCCGGTTGTCGTGATGAATAGATCGTTAAAAGCTTCCCCTTCATCAAGCCAGTCCGAGACCCTTATATTTGCCGCAGATTGGAGACTGATCGAGCCAGTACCCGCCCCGGCCGCCAAATCAACCGTATGCCCATTCTTGAGCAAAGCTCCTTCACCATTTAGATTTGTATCCGCACCAACGTAAAGCCAATTAGCCTTTAACGCGAGATTGCTTTCAAATTGAATGTCTCCGGCCGCCTGAAAACTAAGCGAACTATTATTTATTCCACTAATATCAATTGAACGGTCTATAAAAATATCACCTTCGGATCCGGAAACCCCGCTGGTTGCCAAAGTCAACCCGGTAAAAATTTCATTGGTTTCAATCCAATCCGATACCCTAAGATCCGATGCGGAGCTAATATTTATAATCCCCGTACTTGTTGTATCGATATCAATCGAGTGGCCGTTCGTAATTAAAGCGCCCGTGCCATTTGAGAGATTCGACGCGTTTTTGTCGGCGCGTAAATAAATATTTCCCGCTTTAAAAGATACTGCTTCCGTAAATTCAATATCTCCGGTAGATCGGAACTGTAAGATGCTCTCAGCGGTGTTTAACCTATCAATCGAACGATCGATGATAATTTTGTCATTGTCGGTATTTGTATAAACCCCTAACCTTTGAAAAGACGTATTTGCGCCAATCCAGTCTGAAATTAAAATATCTGAAGACGCTGTTAAATTGATAAAACCATATCCAGCATTGACGTCCAAATCTACAGCATGTCCATTCGTAATCAGTGCGCCATGGCCATCGATGACGGCGTCGTTAGTGCTGTCAGCCGCCATGCTGACAGACCAATCTGCCAGAAGCGAAACATCCTGAGTAATTTCAATATCCCCCTTGGATTGAAAAGTAAAACGGCTGTTAACCATGTTGCTAACGTCGATCGACTGATCAACAATAATTTTTGCTTCAGCCCCCGCGTCACCCCTCGTTGAAATAACCATCGCCAAAAAGTTTTCATCTTCGTCAATCCAGTCTGACAACCGCATGTCCGATGCGCTAAATAATTCAAATATTCCGGCATTTGATGTTTCTATATCAGCATTTTCTCCTGCAATCAGCGCTCCTGTATTAGTTTTATTAGAATCGGCAGACAGCGACATGCGATTGCTAAAATTCAGAATGCCATTGACTAAAATATCTCGCGCGGCATACGCCTCCAATCTACTTGTCGAAACATTTCCCAAGAATTGAATGCTATCAAAATCCGTTAATGCAGAATACGCGTAAAAGTTGTATGCGCCTGCGATATCACGCAAAGTCATAGTTTCAGAAGAATTAATAGTTAAGTCATAACCGCCTGCTGCAATCGACGAGCCTTCATTCATGCGAAAATAACCGGTTGCATTTTGGTCGCTGTCCGCGGTGAAAGTCGTGTTTCCGGATAATGTAATTTGAACACCGGCATTAATAATAATATTCGCCAGGTCGGTAATTGTTCCGGACAAGGTTGTGTTAGCGTCGTAAATTATCGCATTGTCCAAATTGTCGTGGAATGATTTCCCGACTTCATAAAGTCCGCTGATCTTAAAAGTTGCGCCACTTTCATTCAATTCACCCGCTTTAAGTGTGCCCCGTGTCTCAATGTCCCCGTTGCTGTAAATCTCCATCTTCGAAGCTTCGATAATCGCCTTGCTGTAAATATCATCCATCGACAGCATCACAAGCTCACCTTTGCTATTCGTATCCACATCCACGGCTTTGATTTCACCTTTAAGGTTAATCGCTTTCTCAAATACGCTGTCGACGCCTTTGGCATTGAGTGTAATCTTGTGGCCTTTAATCTTGCCGCTGTTTTCGATTTGGTTCTTAATCGGGTTGCCTTCGAAATCAAGTATGCCTTCGTTCGCTCCTACCGCTTCATCCACAACGACGGATACGAGGTTGTCACCAGAGAGACCTACCGTGAGCACTTTACCGGCGCCGAGAAACACTCGATTCGCCGGTAAATCAATTGTGCCGCGGTTATCCACCGCTTTGCCGACGAAAGCCACATCGCCTGTTCCGTGAAACTTGCCTTCGTTCAAGACAAAGCCTGTCGCATCAATTTTCCCGGTGATCTTATTCATATTGCCTGCCGCCGCAAGCAAGCTTCCATTCTCAAACTTAAAGTCAGCTGTGCTTAACACATGCACACCCCGGGCATTAAAAATACTCATCACGCCGTTCTTAATCTCAAATTTTCCGCCGATCAAGGTGGGATTACTTCCGATTACATTCGCGGTAAAGTTGCCTAAGGAGAGATCAAATACATTCAAGCTTCCGGCGGCAGAGTCAAAG
>JAYSWD010000112.1:0-13989 GCA_043718225.1 Candidatus Omnitrophota bacterium | reverse complement strand
CTACTTTCCGCACATCAGGATGAGTTGAGACATTCACGCCGACATTGATGATTCCGCTGACTGTCGCGCTATTCGACATGCCGCTGAATTCTGTGCTTGGCGGAACATCGGTATTATTTACGGTAAAATTGAGATTAACCTCGTGATTGCCGGTGTTGTCCGTGATTACCACCTTAAAAGCATGCGGTGTATTCGCCAGAAAACGGCTGTCAAAACCCGCTGCGTCGCCCCAGGTGAAAGGCGAATCGGTTGAGAGTCCTCGGCTTATTCCGTCGACGTAATATTCCACTTTTTGAATTGTTCCAAAGGCCGTGAGGTCCGGACGGATCGTCAATACACCAGCCACCGTGGCTCCGGGAGCGATCCCGGTGATTTTAGAAGGAGATACTAAATCTGCTGTCCTGACGTATGAAACCGTTTCTTGGGCCACTAAATTTCCTGACGCGTCCGCATCAAAAACCTGCACTTCGTAAAGCGTTGCTGCTGTCAAACCGGTGATCGCGAGGGAATGGCCGGTAACAAGCGTGGAGTTCAAATTGCTATAGATCCAAGTGCCTGCGCCTTGTGCCCGGTATCGCAGACGGGAATCGCTGGGCTCGTCGGTATACCAATTAACAGTCGCTCCTGTAGAAGTAATACTTGAAAAAGTGACATTGCTGATTTTTGGGGGGATGGTATCGCTTGACGGCGAGGGGGTAGTAAGGTTGGCGACCGTCGCTTGCGTGGTCAGATTGCCGTCCGGATCTTTCGATTTCACCCGGAATTCATAAACCGTGTTCGCTGTCAAACCGTTGAGTTGAACCCAGTGATTAATATCTAACGAAGGATTAACAGTTGTTGCCGACCAGGTTGAGGCTCCCTGAACACGATATTCAACCTGAGAATCGCTCGGTTCATTTGTATTCCATATAACGGTTGCTTTACTAGCAGAAACTCCCATTGTTTCAACCGCACTGATTACGGGGGCCGTAGTGCCGTCCGGTGTATTATTGACGACAAAGGAAATTGACACACTGTGGTCTCCCGTATTGTCGGTGTAGCCCATGCTCAAAGTGTGATTTCCGTCCGTAATTGTGCGCGTATCAAAACCCGTGGTTCCATCGCCCGATAGGCCGCCCCATAAAAAGGGCGACGTGTAAACCTTACCTGACTGCATACCATCTCTGTAATAAGCGACTTTGCGGATATTGGGATGGACAGTCAGATCGGGTCCAATATTCACTACACCGCTGACCGTTGCGCCGGCTGTCACCCCGACAAAGTCTCCGGCCGGAGCCGGTGTTGTTAAAGTGGAAATTGCCGTTTGTGTAGTTAGATTTCCCGACGGGTCTTTGGATTTCACTTGAAATTCATACACAGTGCTCGCGTTTAATCCGGTAAGTCCGACTGAATGGTTTGTAACAAAGGCAGCATTAATAGTTGTGGTTGACCATGCGGTTGTTCCTTGAACTCGATACTCCACTTGAGAATCAGCGGCTTCATTAGTTGTCCAATTAATGGTCGCGCTGCTTGCATTTACATTGGTTGCCGTCACCGCGCTGATAACGGGAGAGGTGGTGTCAGGCGTAGTCGTTGTGAAAGTTGAAGGTGCCGCCTGCGTAGCTAAATTTCCGGCCTGGTCTTTCGATTTCACCTGAAATTCATAGTTAGTACTCGCGTTTAATCCGCTTAGAACAACCGAATGATTCAGCGTCAGAGTACTATTGATACTGGTTGCGGACCAAACCGTAGTTCCCTGAACACGGTATTCGACCTGAGAATCAGAGGCTTCATTGGTTGTCCAATTGATTGTCGCTCCACTTGCGGTCATGTTTGCCGAATTGACCGCGCTGATTGCAGGCGCCGTCGTATCGGGGGCGGCATTGCTGATAGTAAAAGAAATTGATGCGGCGTGGTCGCCCGTGGCATCGGTATAGCCCATGCTCAAAGTGTAACTGCCATCGGCAATTGTGCGTGTATCAAATCCGCCAGTGCCTGTGCCGCTCACGCCGCCCCAATAAAAGGGAGAAGAATAAACTTTGCCTGATTTTGTCCCATTCAAATAATAGGCCGCTTTTTGAATACCGGGATGAGAGCTTAAATCCGGGCCGATATTGACAATCCCGTTTACGGTTGCGCCGCTGGTAACGCCGGTAAAATCGCCGCCCGGCGGAGTGTTCTGATTATTCACACTAAAATTAAGATTAAATTCATGCGGACCCGCATTGTCCGTCACGACGGCGCGAAGCGCATGCGATGCATTGGAAAGCGCATTGGTATCAAAACCCGATGAACCGCCCCAAGTAAACGGAGAAACCGTTGAAATACCTTTGCTGATGCCGTCTACAAAATATTCCGCATTTTGAATAGTTCCGAAAGTCGAGAGATCAGGGCCGACCGTGATTGTGCCGCTGACGGTGCTTCCGGCTGTAATACCATTCAGTTTAGGCTGAACGGCGCCTGTGTTATTAACAGTAAAGTCTAAACTGACCGTGTGATCTCCGGTGTTATCGGTATAAGTCATGCTTAAAGTATGATTGCCGTTCGAGATTGAGTTGGTATCAAATCCCGCCGTTCCGGTGCCGCTGACACCGCCCCAATAAAATGGGGAAGAATAAACTTTGCCAGATTGTGAACCATTCAGGTAATAGGCGGCTTTCCGGATATTCGGATGCGTACTTAAATTCGGTCCGATAGTCACCGTGCCGCTCACAGTATCGCCGTTATTGATACCATTAAAATCCGGTGCGGGAGATTGAACTGTCGCGGGGGAAACCGCTGAGTCCGAAAAGAAATCCGCTTGAGTTGAAGAAGACTCGGGCGAAGAACTACCGGCTGATTCAGGGCTGACGCCGGGATTAGGTGATTGATATGGCGCGGAATAGTCTTCTGCAAAGCCCGGGATTCCAGTCAGAAAAAAGGATAAAGTTAAAAATACTGATAAGAACGACTTCATATACACCTCGTATTGTTTGGTATTGATCGCAGTAGAAAGTACCATGGGGATGATTGCGGACCTATCAGGCGAGGGCGAAAAAAAGAAGGGGTGTAAACGATTTAGGGTGTCAGGGAAACAAGAAGATTTTACTGTCGATTTCCTCTATGCCGGCCGCTTTCGCTTAAAGAGGTAGATTTCAATATTGCGGAACGGCTGTTGCAGGGCAATTTGAAATTTTTCGCTCATTTTTTTTAGAATAATTTTCTGCGGGTCTTTTGTAAATGAAAGAATCAGCCACACTCGCGGTCGTCCTATTAGCAAGGTTTCCAATAAGTTTATTTTTTCAGTAACCAGTGCGGTGTTGCCCTCCAGCGAAATAATTTGATAAATACGCCCAGTGCCGTTCGACATGGCTTCGATTTGATTGATTTTCTGTTCCGGCCCCAGGGCAAGCAGTGTCTCTCTCTCGATAACCTCCGAATTATCCGGTTCCGGAAATCCGCGCCTTTCGATTTCCGGCCGTTTGGAATAAAAATCAAATCCGATCTGCGGAAAAGCGGTATGAAAAAGCAATAAATCCTGCGCTTCCGCTTTCTGATCCACAAATTGCGCGGCTTCGCGCCACTGTTCCTTAAACGGCCTTTGATAAAATTCCGATAAGGAAAAAAAACTAAAAATAAAAAAGAGCAGAATAAAAAAGGATTTTATCTTCTTTGAAGGCAGGACAGAGAACGCCCACCCGGCCAGCAAATAGATCGGAATGGACGCGAAAATCATCCGGCGTGCTAAAAAAACAGGTGAGCGGATAAATGATGCTATGAAAGGCAGGAGAATTCCGGCGCCAATCCAAATCATGAGCAGCAGATGTATCCGGGCCGGCCACGCAGCGGAAACGCTTTCTGCCTGTGCCGCCGTTTTTTTATTTTTTAAAATTAAATAACAAGAATAAAAAATAAGCGCGGTTGTAAGCGCCAAAAGCAGCCAGGACCCGGTGTAATACTTACAAACAGTGACGAGCGAAGTTATTTTGGGCGGCGGCAGCCATTGATCATTCTTTAAAAACTGAGATTGATATGCCATGGTTTGCAGCCAGGGGAGAATCGAAAAAAGAAGAATAACCTGCGTCGCGATCCATGAGGGGAGTGAAGGCCGGGGCCAGGTCTTACGTAAAAAAGTGAAGGAAATAACATAGAAAACAAACTGAGCAAAGAGAGTTAAAAATCCGAAAGTGTGCGTGTAGATCAGCAGGCATGAACTTAAAAAGTAGCCCGCATAATTTCTGAAAACCGGATTTCGAGAAGTCTTTTCAAAAAAATAAAAAGAAAGCAGCGACAGGAGCGACAGTAGTTCATAGTCGCGTAATTCCTGAGAGTAGCGGACATGATAAGCCGAGAAAGCCAGGATGACAGCCGCGGCGAGCCCCGCCTGCCGGCTATAAAGCAATGTCCCGAACCGGTAGATAAAAAAGCACGCGAGAATACCTATGAGCACTGACAGAAGCCGGATTCCGGTTTCACCGTGAAAGCCAAAAGCCATCCATCCTTTGACAGCGAGATGGAAAAAAGGAGGGTGAACGTCAATATTTAGATGCGTGAGAAGCGTCGTAAGTTTGATTTTTGATGCAACAATCGAAAAAATTTCATCGAGCCAAAAGCCTTCGGCGCCAAGCTGATAACAACGCAGGAGAAGCCCTGCCACGAGCGTAAAAAATAGGATGATTTTGTGATGCGAGTGATGGGGGATTTTGCCTAGTTCCATTTTTTAACTTTCCATTGGCGCACTTTCGCGAGAACGGGGACCCTGATAGCGCGGGGGAGAAATGCCAGTGCCCGGTACAGAATAACAGACCGAAAAAAAGGAACTTTCAGATCTTTCATTTGTTGATAAATATCGTCAATTAATTTTGGAATATTTTCTCTTTTACTTTCAAGTGTCGTAATAAAACCATGATCTAGGGATTTTGAAAGGTGGCGGTTGATGTAATCGTGTAAATTTTGTTTCGCTGCACGCAGATTGGCGCGGTCTTCGTCTGTGGCGGCATTTTTTTCGCAGGTTTCAATTAATTTTTCAGAAAGTTTTTTCATGCGTATGTCTGTGTCAAGCGAAGCCTGATAATCCGGATCAATGGCGGCGGTTAACGAACCACCATGTAGACGGATGTTACACAGCGGAACAGGATCACAAATCGATTGGCCCTGCGCGCCAAGCTCGGCCCAGGCAAGTCTGTCATTGTGCCAGCCGCGGTGAAAGTATTGAAACCCGCCGACTTTTTTGAGACGCTCTTTTTGAAATAAAATACCCGAGCCGTTCATTTTAAAGGGCGCTTTGTCTTCAGGAAGAAAAATATCCTTGAGGAATTGAGACGGCTCGGTGCAAAACGGATAGGCATTATCCAGGCGCAATTCTTTCCCGTCACTGTCAACAAGCCGGTATCGTGAGCGCAACAATGTCGCGCGAGGATGATTCGTGATGTGATTGGAAAGTACTTTAAGATAATCGGGTTCCAGGTAATCATCATCGCAGAGAATAAGCATCCATTCCGCCGCGGCCAAATCGAGAAAAGCGTTAAATTTAGGCATCATGCCGATGGGAGGGCTGTTATGCAAATAACGGATTTTATCGGAGCCGAACGATTTCACGATTGACAAGATCGAATCATCTTCAGTGTCATCATTGACGAGGATTTCGTAATGACCATAATTTTGATTTAAACAGCTTTCAACAGCTTGGCGGATATAGGTTGTGCGGCGATAGATTGGAATGCAAATCGATATGAACGGTTGCTGTGACAATTTTAAATCCCCCCGATCCGCTTATTTTAAATGAAAGAATGACATTGCCTATAGGGTAAACCCCGATAGTAAAATGCCTTTGTTCGGAATAGGATTCTTCTGTCATGACAGTCATTTGCAAACAGTTCAAGCGAGCCGTTGAACTTATAAAAAAAGATGAGATTAAAGTGATCAAGCCGCCATGAGAATACGAGGTCTTCGCACGCTCAAAAATCTTCTCTTGATTCAATGGTTATACCTGCCGCTTTATATTCTCCATCGCTTTACGGATTTATTCCCCGATGACGAAGTATTTAAATCGATCCGCAGCTTTCTGCTTAAGGGTCTGGGTCTGCGGATCCGCATGAGTTCCAAATTTGGCCGCGGAATTTTTGTGCAGAATTACGCTAGGTTAAGCATCGGAAATAAAAGCGTAGTCAACAATCAGATTTATTTCGACAGTTCGCACGGAATTATCATCGGCGATGGATGCGACATCGGATTTAGAAGCTGCTTCATTACTTCGACTCATAAGTTAGAAAGTGATTTTCTGAATGACAGGCCGCTTGATGAAAGCCGATGCGGCAAGATCGTGATTGAGGATTTTGTCTGGATCGGAGCGAATGCGACCATTTTGCCGGGCGTGACCGTCAAGCGCGGGGCTGTTGTCGGCGCTTGTTCTGTTGTGACGAAAGACGTGGAAGAAAACGCGGTTGTTACCGGAGTGCCCGCGAAAAAAGTAAAATCGTTGATGCGGCCGGAAACGGTAAAGAAGTTGTGCGATGAAGCCTAGAGGTGTTTTCATAAGTCGTCGTAACTCCAATAGCCATTGTCATCGCGAGAAGCCCTCGCAGGGGCGACGCGGCGATCTGACAGAGGTGTTATCCCCGACCACGATCGGGGATCCAGGCTGGATTCCCGCCTTTCCGCCTTGCCATCGGCAAGGACGGATCCGTCCTTCGGCGGACGCGGGAATGACAAAAAAAGTCAGATTGCTTCCTGCCTACCGGCCACGCAGGCCCTGCGGCTCGCAATGACATTGCGAATAAAGGACCTGGAGTTACTTATGAAACCGCTTCTAGCGCTTTTTTAATTTCAAAGTTAATCTTAAGCCGGAAATAAATAAAAGAGGTTTTTATGGGATTCAGGATCAGACAACTCGGCGGCTTTTTTTTAATCCTCGCGATGGGTAGTATGGGAGCAGTTCATTCGGCTCAAGCTGAATGGATTATAATAAAAAGCAAGGTTGTGACTATTAATGCCGCCTCCGATTACCTAAAAGTCGATTATCTCAATCCCGAAAGCGGAGAAATGGAAGAAATTAAAGTCAATGTCGAGCGCAGCACGCATTTTGAAATTTACACCTCTCTCCTTGACATTAAAGAGGGGGATGACGTCAGCATTGAAGCTGATTTCAATGCGTTCACACATGAATGGAAAGCGCTCTCAATCGCTCCTTACAATGAAAACAGTGCCCTCAAAATTTTAAGGGAAAATGCGCAGAATCCTCCAGCCAATCAGGCGACTAATGTGCCGGCTGTGCCGTTAGAGTTGAAATAAGCTTTAAACGCCGTGAACGTAATTTTGAAGAAAAACAGCCAAAGTCATCCAAGCCATCAAAAGCTTGTCAAAAGGCCAAACTAAGCAGAAAAGCGTCTTAATTGGCTTATTTTTGCCTTTACTCAGAAATCATTAGGGTTTTCCCCTAAATGAGCCTATAATAAAATGAACAGTGGTTGACATGTCCCGCAAAGACAAACCACAGCGCCGGCAGCCGCAGCACTAAGGCATTTACGAATCATTCTTCAGTCCAACCCGGTAAAAAATCCCTCGGCAATGCTTCTGTTTTAAAGCAAAAGCAATCTTCAAAGACAAAAAAACCTTCGAATAATAAATCCCTCAAAATATCCTTTCCCGTAGTCGGAATCGGAGCATCAGCCGGCGGCCTGGAAGCCTTCTCTGATTTATTGCGCCATTTACCGAATGAAACAGGCATGGCTTTCGTTTGCGTTCAGCATTTGGACCCGACGCATGTGAGTTTGCTTGCGTCCATTTTGTCGAAAGTGACTTCCATGCCGGTTCTCGAAGTGACACAAGGGATGCCGATGGAACCGAATCATGTGTATGTGATTCCGCCTAATGCATGCCTGAGTGTTTCGGCCAATATTTTAAAATTAGAACCGCGGTCGGAATCTCAATGTGAAGGACATAAGCCGATCGATATTTTTTTCAAGTCCATCGCGGAAGCTTTCGGAAACCGGTCTATCGGTGTCGTTTTATCGGGCACCGCTTCCGATGGTTCAGCCGGCGTTGTGGCGATTAAAGAGGCGGGTGGATTGACCTACGCGCAGGAAGAAAAATCCGCAAAGTTTGAGCAAATGCCGCAGAACGCAATCGCGACGGATTGTATTGATTTTGTATTAAACCCAAAAAAAATTGCTGAAAGCCTTGCGAAAATCAGCCGCGATCCCAATGTCTATTTATCGGAGCAACCAATTCAAAAATTACCGCCGGAAGAGGATGATGCTTTCCGTCAAATTATACTTTTGCTTAAAAAAGCTTCCGGCGTTGATTTTGCACATTACAAGCCCGCGACAATCAGGCGGCGCGTCAGCCGGAGGATGGCTACTCACCGCAAAGAGACATTGAGCGATTATCTCGATATTTTAAAAAAGAACCCGCAGGAAATCGAAGCGCTGCATCAAGACGTTCTGATTAAAGTCACGCGCTTTTTCAGAGATCCTGAAATATTCAAGATTTTACAAAAGGATGTTTTTCCGCGTATCGTCAAAAACAAGTCGAACGAAAAACCGCTTCGAATTTGGGTGCCTGCCTGTTCGACAGGCGAAGAGATTTATTCGCTCGCCATTCTTTTGCTCGAACACTTAGGGGACGAAATCAACGATGTGCCGGTTTTGTTTTTCGGTTCGGACATTAAAGACAGCTGCATCGCTGTCGCAAGAGCCGGTATCTACCCCGAAAGTATCGCGCAGGATGTTTCCTCCGAGCGGCTTAAACGTTTTTTTAATAAAACTGACCGGGGTTATCAAATCACGAAATCAATCCGAGACCGCTGCATTTTTGCCAAACAAAACGTAACCGCCGACCCGCCCTTTTCGAGAATTGATTTGATCAGCTGCCGCAACCTTTTAATTTATTTTACAACGGCTTTGCAAAACACCGTTATCCCCACATTTCATTACGCTTTAAACCCGGACGGATTTCTTCTGCTGGGCCCGTCAGAAAGCGCGATAAATTTCGAGAATTTATTTTTGTGCGTTAATCAAAAGGCCAAGATTTATTCAAAAAAAGAAACCCAAAGCCCTTACATTTTTGGGCGCACTTCTACGCCTTATATTTCTGAGAAATTCACAATTCCCAGAACATCGGACCCCGGAGAAGAATCGAATATTACGCTCAGCATCCAAAAGGAAGCTGACCGCGTGGTTGTGGCCAAATTTGAGCAAGCCGGTGTGGTCGTCAATCAAGCCCTGGAAATTCTCCAATTCCGCGGAGATACAAGCGACTATCTCAAGCAGTCGCCGGGAACACCCAGCCGCAACTTGCTTAAAATGGCGCGCGAAGGTTTATTGACAGAGCTGCGTATCGCTCTCGATCAAGTTATCAAAGAGGGAGAGGCTTTAAAAAAAGAAAATATAAGGATTAAATACAATAACGATTTTAAAAATGTTTCGATCGAAGTTGTTCCGCTTAAAATTCCCGCCGCCAAGCAGCGCTATTTTTTAATTTCCTTTACCGAACCGCCTCGGTCAGCTCCCGAGTCGACAACTGTAAAAACCGCCGACCCCTTCAAATCTCCGTCGGGTTCCCGTGCGCGCGAATTGGAAGAGGAACTTTTGTTGGCTAAAGAAGAACTTATTTCAATGAAAGCCTATATGCAATCCATTATTGTCGAGCGTGAATCGTCGAATGTGGAATTGCAGGCAACCAATGAAGAAGCCGTCAGTTCAAATGAAGAATTACAAAGTTTAAACGAAGAAATGCAAAGTGCGAATGAAGAATTACAAACGGCCAAAGAAGAAATTCAGGCCTCAAATGAAGAAATTACGACCGTGAATGACGAATTGAACAGCCGCAACAGCCAATTGTCGCAGTTGAATGATGACTTTGTGAATCTCACGAAAAGCATCCAGCTTCCGGTTGTGATTGTGGGTAATGATTTGCGAATTCGGCGTTTTACGCCAACGGCCGAAAAAGTTTTCAGTCTGGTCGCTACTGATGTGGGACGTTCCATCAGCGACATTAAACTTAAAGTTAAAGTTTTGAATCTCGAAGAATTGATTTCGCGGGTTGTTAAAGATCTCGCGATTCAAACGCAGGAAGCCCAGGACGACAAAGGCAATTGGTACAATCTGGAAATACGTCCTTACCGGACAAGCGACAATAAAATTGACGGCGCGGTTATGACTTTTGCGGATATCAACTCACTAAAAAGTCATCAGAAACTGATTGAAAATTACAGGCATTATTTGGAAGCCGTGATACAAACCGTGCCAGTCTCTCTGCTTGTTCTTGATTCACAATTGCGGGTTAAAATGGCGAACGAATATTTTTTCCGTACCTTTAAGATTAAATTCAATCAAGTAGAAAATCGCCTTTTTTATGAGATGGGGAATAACCAATGGAATATCCCGGCGCTGCGCAAGCTTTTCGAACAGATTTTGCCCTCCCAAAAAAAGGTTTTAAATTATGAAGTGGCGCATGATTTTGAACATATCGGGCATAAGGTAATGCTGCTTAGCGCAAGCCAAATTGAATCCGAGCAGTTGATTCTTGTTTCCGTCGAAGACATAACCGATCGCAAGGCAAGGGAAACGGGGCTTCTCGAACTAAATGAGGTATTGAAAAAGCAAGGTTTGAAATTACGGAAATCCAACACCGAGCTTGAGCATTTTGCTGCGGTAGCCTCACATGACCTTCGAGAACCTTTTCACATTATTTCCATGTTCATGGGAATCTTAGGAACAAGTTATAAAAATAAACTGGAACCCAAGGCGCAGGAGCTGATTAAAATCACTGAAGACGCTGCAATGCGTGCACAGGGTCTGATCAGCAGTTTATTGGATTATGCGCGCGTCGATACTGAGAAAAAAGACATGGAAACCGTTGATGTGAAATCAATCGTTAAGCAAGTCCTTTTAGACCTCAGGAGTCAAGTGGAAGAAAGTGATTTGGAAATAGCTTGCGGCCCCTTGCCAGAAATCAAGGGCGAGGCGCTTCATCTGACGCGGCTTTTTCAGAATCTCATTTCGAATGCCATTAAATACCGAAGTCCGCGCCCATTAAAAGTACATATCTCAGCAAGCAAAGAAAATACAGATTGGATTTTTCAAATCAAAGATAACGGCATTGGTTTTGAGCCAAAAGAGAAAGCCCGCATTTTTAAAATGTTCAAAAGACTGCAGGGTTGGGAAATATCCGGAACCGGAATCGGACTAGCCACCTGCAAGAAAATTGTCGAGCGGCACGGCGGAAAAATATGGGCCGAATCCGAACCGGGCAAAGGAACTTCTTTTTATTTTTCCATTCCGGACCAGCCGTTACCCCCCCCAAAAAAAAACAAACTTAAAAGCGGTTCCGAATTAATTGCAAAATTTCGCCAAGGTCGGTGAATTTTATTTCGGGGTCGCAGGAATTTCCGTTTTGATGTGCTGTTTGATATGCGCGATTTTCTGCGATTTGACTCACATAAAATAAGCTTCGCATGAATAAGTCCCAATCATATTAAGCATTTCCTCGATACACGCTTCTATGAGACTGGCATAATATATAACAATTTATAGCTTTTCTTATTGAATAATTACAGTGGACGCCTTGACTATACATTTTAGAGTGATTATACTTTTTATAGATTTATAAAAACTCTGTAGTAATAAAACTGAGGTTCATTTGCGTCAAGGCGTTCAGTCTGACAGTGTTGGACAAAAACCTTTCCTCACCAAATTTATTTGTGTGAGTGTAGTTTTCTTTTTTCTGACTACCTCGCTTGATCTTCAATTGGCTTCGGCAAGTTTGATTTCGATTCCGCAGGCTCCCTCAAAAAATATTTCAGAGCATGTTCTTTACATGAATGATCTTTCTCAGATTACGGACCCCTTGCAAGAAAATAGAGCGGACGCGACTAAAACTCCTTCCCAGGAAAAATTAGAACAACAGCATGTGGATCACGCACTGTTTTCAGAAATGGAAAATAATAATCCTTTAAGTCCGGCGCGAAACGGCGCTGTGCTGAGAACAAATCCTGCCGATGCGAACGGAAATATCAAATGGGAATATACGGATGGGAATGCAGCCACGCCGGATGCCTATTTTATTTTTAACGGTGAAAGTAAAAAGATTCTGGAAATCGGAGACTTTTCAAACGTCCAAAACGAATCTGTTTTAGAGATTCGCAAATTTGAATACATAAGTTCCGGCATCGTCAGAATTGTAATCAAAGGTTTGAATGGTGATTATGATTCTTACCAAATATTTAATATGGATGAGAATGATAATCTGAGAAGTTTGTCCGAGGCCGGATATATTGTCAAAAATGCGAGTGGTGTTGACACGACTATCCCTATGCGTCAATTTGTTCAGCCGGGAGATTTGTTTGCGGGTGCGGTTCAGACGACTTATACCGTCCACACTTATGATCCGCTGAGCGATGTCACCGGATATATCGAGAAGACTTATAGTTCAGGTCCGGACGGAAAGATGGGTGATTTGATCGGAGTGGCGCGCGTGTGGGAAGAACCGGGGCAAATTCATTCGAATGTTTATTCGGTTCAAAATGATGCGGCCGGGAACAAGACATTAACCGATGTCTCGTCCGGGATGTGGTGGACCTATCAAGCCGATGTCCAAGGCGTGGATCGGCTTATTAGAATAGGTGATGGTGCGAGCCGGATAGATCTTACCCAGCTGGATCGATTCGGAACAAAAATAAATGTATATAAGTTTTTTGATGCGGCGCAGCCGGGCAATTATATGGTGTATGAACGTCTTGCGCAGGGAGGAATGGGGCGCATATTAAAGGTATATGAGACCCAAAACAATGTTTTAACGGATTTGGAATATGTTTACGAGGCGAATCAGCAAACCGGGGATCAGACCGTATTAGTCCTAAATTATAAAAACGAAACCTTTCTCAAGCTGAGTTTGCTGCCGGGGACTCCGAAATCATCGGATGCGGTATTCGATATGGGCGAGTTGATCTCAGCGGGTGTTTTTGACGCCAAAGCGACCGTGCCTTCGAATAAAAATTTGTTATTTAGCGAAAACGGAGCGTGGGTTTTAGTAGATCCAAGTGACGCTTCCAACTTTAAAGTATTTGAACAATTACCCAATCGCGAGATAGGCGGAATATTAAGGTTGCGCGGGCCCCCCGCGGCGGGAACCCCCAGTCAGGTTGATTACGTCTATGAGTATGACGCTTCGGCCAAAACAGTTCGCGTTTATGATGTTGTTAATTTAGTCTACGCCACCTACCAATATAATTCTCAAAATCTTCCCGTTTTTAAAGAAAAAGGCTCTTTTCAGGTTAATTCCCAGCTTCTAACACAATCCGCATTTTTTCCTTACAACAACTCCGGTGTGTTTGAGGCGATTACACCCGACGCAACATTTAAAGCAGATCAATTTTTTGAGAAGGCCGAGACCGCATTTAAGGCTTTCGCGCGATCCAATTCTGCGACATGGGTACGTCAAGACGTGATAACAGGAGACATTCGCAACATCAACAGGGCCACAGTCACGCTTAAAACCAGTGAGGCGATTTACTCATTCACGGTTGATTTGGTAACAGGAAAAACTGTTTTAACTCAGCAAAAAAGAATAGCAGACGGCAAAACGTTGACTTATGAGTATGACGATTTAGGCAGGATGACGCGTGCCGTTGATGCCGCGAATGTAGCCATGTTGATCTTTAAATACAACGCGGATGGGACCGAAGGAACTCAGATTGATTATACCAATACCACGATTCAGGTTTATAAAATTGGAGCGGACAAGAAATCGTTTGGCAATTTATTACGAACGGGGTTCTTCAACGACGGAACTAAAATTTATTCTGTGACTACCGTCTTCTCTAAAGACATCAAATTTTATACCTATGGCGCCGACGGCGAAATACTAACGGGTGATGACCAGGAGACTTCAGATCCTGCCGGAAATCCGGCTTTGCGAGGAGACGCGGCGGACGGCACTGCTGCTAGGCTGCTCGGCGGTGGCGGCGGTGACGATGATAGTGATGCAAAAAAAATAAAACGGCTCGTAAGAGAGTATCAAGAGTGTCAAAAC
>JAYSWD010000111.1:0-14039 GCA_043718225.1 Candidatus Omnitrophota bacterium | reverse complement strand
ATAAAATGACTTGATAAGCCATCGAGCGACTTCAAAATCACGCAGCCCTCCCGCGCCTTTTTTTAAGTTCGGCTCCAGAGCAAAAAGACCATCAAATCCCTGTCTGCTCTCGCGCTCACCACTCCAAAGTTCAATCAGTTTTCCGGCGAGCGCCTGAGGATTACTGGCCGAAGACTTGCGGAGATTCGCATCCAGTTCGGAATCGAGCGATTTTTCCCCTGCCACAAAACGTTTATCAAGTATTTCCGTCATTATTTGGGGATCGTCCTGATCTCCCTCAAAACCTTTTTCAATCACAAATACCGTGGACCAGTCAGTATTAAAGAGATCAAGAGTCGTATATTTAATAAATCGCAAAAGAGATTCGAGAATTTTAAAATCATCAAGGTTTCGCACAAGCATTTTTCCGTCAAAATCAGAACCGCGCACCATGGTTTCCCTGCCATAACTTCCAACTGCCATTAACGCGAAAGGCGGGGCTTCAGGATAAAGCCTTCTAAATTCTGCATAAATCCGGCGTATATATTTATCTGCAATTTTTGCAGTAACAATGGGCCGCCGTGTTGGACTTGGTCTAATCTTTTCGATCTCTGACTCGTAGTCTTTCAACAATTGACTCTTCCATTGAAGAAAAACTTTGTCTTCCGGATCAAATCTCATTTCGGAACGGGAATGGCGCGCGAGAGCAAAAGGAATGGTTTGGCCCTTTTTAATAGAAGCATAAGCAGATTCATCGCCGGCAGTTCCAATAGCGGTGACATCGATCCATGTTTCTATTGCAGAGTTATCAAATTCTAAAATAACCGGGTTGGTCAAATCGTAATTCAAATCCTCTGCCGCCTCGATGCTGGAATGAAGAAATCGCGGCTTACCATCCGGTTTGATCGCGGTCTTGAGCCCAGCCGGATTAGACGAACTCAAGTTTGCGGCAATTTTTTCAAACTCGCCTTTGTCCAAAGCGTAATACCATTTACTAAATTTGGGCGTTGGTAACTTCGGTCTGGGTTTTAATTTTTCGTTTGCAATCGCCTGATTTATTCCCTGATTAACTTCCACCAAAAGTTGCGCGAAGGCTTTTTTAATGTCAGCCTCTGGATATCCCGAAGCCTCCATCGCATCTAAAACACCAGTACCAAGCCCCGCATAGGCCATCCAATAATCAAGATCGTTTGGTAAACCAATCGGACGGCTCGTATGGTAGGGCGGTAGCTCTTTAGCAACAACTACCGTTCCATCAGTCTTATAACCGTCAAAGCTTTTTAGTTTGGGTTGCTCATCCACAGTCGTCATAATTGCCTCAACATTATCACCTGTCATACGAGGCAAGACTGATTGCCAATCAAAATGTTTCGCATTTAACCGCCGATGGACCGCACGAACGTTATTTATTTTGGGCAGCACCTTCTGAGTTACGGGTTTTAATTCATCTGGTTTTAAACCAAACGGTTGTAAATCGGGGCCATACATAAAAAGAACTTCCAGTTGATTTGGAGTTGCGGGATTATTCCAAGCCGGCATATTTAATTGATTCATAATCGCGGGGTTAAGAAGCGTATGGGCAAAATTAAATTCCGCGCCACCATCATGTGCCGGATTTGTATCTACAACTACCAAATGTTCAATATTTGCATCTAATATCCCGAGATCGCGTTGATAACGCACAAAATCTATCTTAGCCTTGTCATCTGCTTCCATATCGTCTAACTGCCCAACTGTCGCCCAAACTTCATACATGCGGTTTTCCGGAAACAATTCTGGGCTTACGCGCGTCATCCATTTCGCGGCAAAAAACAAATGCTCTGCCCCCGCTTTTGGAAATAAAATTTCTGTATTATCTTTAAAGTTCGGATCACGTCGAGCGTGCTTAAAAATACCCTGCAAAAATTGCCCAAGATAAATTACGCCATCCTTCCAAACCACGTTTCTGGATTTTTTGAAGTTGAGAAAATAGGCTTCTTGAGCAACTTGGCGTGCATCCGGATCACGTATTGAATCGGCTGCGGCTAAAACCTGCTTTTCTCTGACTGCAATCGATTTCTTTTTCGAATCAATTTTTATTGCCATTTCCCGCATTTCGGAGCGGGCTTGGCCGCGGACTTCGGATTGCTTTCCCGAGTCCAAATTTTTTTGAATGATTTTGCGAATTTTGTTGAGAACATCATTTAAATGTTCAGCTGAAACTTCTTTTCCCGTCGCGATAAGCTGTATTTGATCGCGTAACGAAACGAACTTGCGCCCAATAAGGAATTTGCGGGACAAAAGTGCCGGATTTTTTTCGATAAACCGCGCAAACCCTTTCAACAGTGGCACTTTTTCAATGGCCGAAACCATGCGGAAGCGCGGATTGATTTCACGCATCAAATACGCGACAAAAAGCATCTCTGGTGAATTTCCCCACTCGCCTTCGATATTGACGGTAATGCTATTGCTTCTCACGGCGTTTTGGCGCTTATCGGCTTCTTGCAAAATATAAAGAAGATCGCGCACCATGCGCGGATTAAGTTTGGAAAGATCTTTTTCAGCATGAGGAGCACCGCGCGGCAAAGTTTCAATCTCAGACCGCGATAAATCGTTCGTACCGATGCCGATCGAAACGGAACTTTTCCGGTTTAATCCAAAAAGCTGAACCGCATTCAAATATTCGTTAAGTGCCGGGGATGGCTGACCAGTTTTTTGATCTGTTACGATCCGAGTATCTTCAATCATAAATGAAACCGCTGCTTGTTTTAATTTTGATCTAATTTCGTCGATTCGCTCTGCGGCAGTGGAAACTTCAGCGAGCGTACCAGGCGTAGCGGGCTCTCCCGGTGTTGCGAATTTTTCTGTGATATAACGCTCAATGGCCTCATCTAAAAGCGCCGCGATTGCTTCAATTTGTTGAGGCGATTGCACATCCGGAAAAAGAATTTTGACCTTAGCTCGAGGATGTGACAAAGAAGCGTCAAAAATTGCCATAAGCTGACGGATGCCAAAGTCGCGAAATTCGCGGTTACGCGCGCCATTTTTCCTGTCATTCAAAGGCGCTAAATAAAAACTTGTGCCGCCTAAATTGCGCGTAATGGCGTCAATTTCTTTTTGGGAGCGATTCAAAATAAAGCGCGGACGCTTGTCGACTGCCGTATCAAATAAACGAATGACAAATTGGCGTGACTCATGGGCTGTAAAAAACTGCTGCTCCATAAAATCTTTGAGTGCAAATGCGAGGCGTTTCCAGTCTCCTTCCAGTCCATGGCGGTCAAGATCAGCGAGTAATTTCTCCATTCTAAAAAGGCCGATGCCGTCGCCGCCGTGACGTTCGGCTTTCGAAAGAATTGGGCCATCACGTCTAAAATTGGTGTCATTCGCGTCATCATAGAAAAATTGAATGGCCGTAGGGCTTCCGGCAAGTTCAATCATTTCATCCAGCGTTTTTTGATATTGCATACCCAGCTTTTCGGCGTTCTTGACGTCGGCTGGAACAGGATTAAAAATAATTTCACCGGAAACACCATTCACGACGGCGTCGCGAGTCATTTTTTTTAAACTTTCGAAACTCATGCCTTTAAGGCGCATATTCATGAGCGGCAGAATTCCGTCCTGCTTCGCAAAAACGAACCAATGCGGACGGCGGGTTTCAGCCGGGCCCTTATGAGGCGGCATCGTTATAATGGATACAATTTCGCCCTGGCTTTCGTACTCGCGCTTCAAAGCTTCGAATTCCATTTCGGTCATGATCGGACGAGGTACGACAACGACTAATTTGCGGGTCGCGACGCCATCTTCAGCCGCCTTTGCTTGCGCGAAATTCATGTAATGCATTAAAAAATCATAAATGGGGCCATCGGCCAATGGCATCCGGTCCGCTTCCATATTCGTTATTCCATGAAGAAATCTGGCCGCGGCATATTTAATTGGCCGGCCTTTATTAATTTCTCCTCGTATATGCATATCAAAAGCTTCTACAAACGCGGTGCCATATGCGGGATAATCTGCGCCTGCCGCTTCAAATATTTTAAGCTTCTTCGCGGATGCCAAAGCAGCTTCATGATCCAAATGCGCGCGTTTTTTTTCAGCATCGTTATCAAAAAAATCTTTGACATTCACGCGGTCCGCCAAGGCCTGCAAATAAGACCGGCCTTCGATCAACGAATCTAATTGCTTGCGTCCATGGATCCAACTTTTTACCTTAATTTCGATTTCTTTCCGAACCACCGGATCCCCCGCTTTTTTTTCTTCTCGTAATTTTTCGATAGCACTTTCTTGAAATCGGATCATTTTTAAAATACCTGCAATGGTTCGTTCCTCGAAGTGATTTTCTAAAACGTAAAGTACCGCTCTGCGCGCCGTTAAGCCTTTTTCACGCACAGCCGCAATGAGGTCGGGGAAAAGTTTTTGGAATTGGGCGCGGCGCATCGTGGAAAATATTTTTTCGTCTTCACGTGTTTTTTGGGTGCGCGCACTGAATCCATACGGCAAATCGAGAATCATTTTGAACATGGCAACCATTAATTTATTCACTTCGCGTTCAATCAAATGCTTATGGATTTGTTCTTCGCTCCAACCATGCTCTCGGGCGCGCACAGCAACAAGCGTTTCCGGATTTTCAACTTGTCTTAAATAAACTTTTTCGAGAATTGCGAGTATTTTCCTTTTCTGGGCCAAGCTCCATTCGAAATCTTTGTACTTGCCTTTGTCGTTCTTTATTTCGTGGATGATTTCAGTCACAATAAAACTTGTATTTTTTTCTCCTTTATTACTTTCCAACCGTTCCAAAATGTCATTTAAAATTTTAGCGCTGATCCTTTGGGCGTCATTTTTCAGTCTTTTAACCAACAGCGGCCAAACCCAGCTTTGCCAAATGGTTGCCGCTTGTTCCTGGGCATTGCGAATAGCTAATTCGATTGCTTCGGGAGGATCATGCGGTTTGACTAAGCGCGTTTCTTGAACGCTGACTTCAGGATTCCAAAACACCACATTGCCATGCACGACATTCGGCATGTCCGGTGCCAAGGCCGTAACCGAAGTTCGTTGTTCCGACCTGGCCTTATTACGCAGTATTTTAATTTGAGAAAAATGAATCCGCAGTTCGGAGCGGGCCAAAATATTTTTTATGCTTTTGGGTAGTATTTTTGTGTCTGTAATTACCTTCTGAAAGACCTGTTCAATTTGAAGCGCGAAATCCGCCGGATCGTCAAGGGCATTGAGGCGATTCGCTTCAGCAACCGCAACACGAGATTTCGAATAGGTCATGTACTTGATTAATTCTTCCAATAGAGAATTACGGAAAGACCAAATTTGAGATTGATCAACCGCAAAGAGCTTGGCGGCCATTAGCCACACAAAAAAATTGTAATGGCTATAGAATCCCCTTTCGTTGGCAGTGTTAGGAATTGCATCCTCAAGCGCCTTCTGCAATTCCAGATTAAGATACGGATAAATTTTTATGATCGTCTCAAAAAGAGGATCGAAATTCTCATATAAATATCTTTTATGTTCTCCGGACGCGGCACGCAATCGACTGTCAAATAGATCCCTCAACCGTTCGCGGCTCGCATTAACTGATTTTTTGGGCAGAGCAAAATCAGCGCCGGAAAACTGCGGTGATTTCGCCGGCATTTCCACAATGTTATTAAGAATATCAATAACGGAAACACCAAAAAACTTGGCGGCCTCAGCGGTCGAGGGGCCGCGTCCAAAGTTCCGAGAAAATTTATCAAAAAAATCGCTCAAGCTATAAATTGATTCTTCGCTTTCACTAAAAAGCGGATAATCGACGGTAATTAATGAACCCGGCAGAGCAAGCTTTGCGGCACTTTCTTCCAACGCTCCGTTAGGAATGGAAGTGTTCCAGCGCATCATCTCATGCTCTTGCAAATCGGAATCATCCGCGATGAACGCAGCGTTATTTTCCCGTCGCGTTTCAACTGTCAAATTGCTAAAACGGTTACTGACTACAGCCTCGATGATTTGGGAAAACCCTTCTCCGCCGCGCTCGCGAAACGGTTGAGTTGTAACCCGATTTTCTGTCGCATCAGCCAAAGGCAATAAAAAACCACCCCCATTATCTAAGGCAAACACTTTGGCCCATTTTCGGCCAAGCATTTCTTCAACCCTGACCGCAATAACTAATTTTTTACCCTTTCCGATATGGCCGAGATTGTGGGCGAGATTCAAAATCAGCTCGCTTCCAATAAAATTACTTCTTATTTCAGATTCACCGCCCAAATGATTAACAATCCGTGGAATCTCACTCGAAACTTGCGTCGTAGCCTGTTCAAAATCTTCAACCCAGTCACCGCTGCTGGTTAGCGTGAATAAATAAACCCCGCTCTCCTTTAATTTCGCTGTCGCCTTTCCTGCAAAAGTTCCTTCTACAACCAAAATTCTTTGTAGTAACTTTAAAATTTCAGCATCTGAAACTGTCGCTGGCGTTGAAACTATTTTCGGTTGCGCGGCAGGCTTGTCTCCTTTTTCTCTTTTTCGCATTTCGGAGCGAAGCGGCCGAATGCGGATATAACTCATCTGGGTTGAAGGAGCTTGCGTTTGATCGGGAACAAGTTCCAACCCCGCCGCAGTCAATACTTCCCGGATTTGCTGATCGGAATAATCACGAAAGAGTGTTTCATGATAAGGATTACCGCCACCTCGCGGCATCACAATCCAAATTTCACCCTTTTCTGACAAATATTGTTTTGAAATATTTAAAATTTTATTTAAATCAAAGTAACCCAATGATTGATTAAACAAAACAATATTAAATTTTTTGTCGATTTGAGGCGCTGTCCCAAAATCTGCTTCGAGGTAGGGAATTTTGCGCTTTTCAAGTTCTCTTATCATCCGCTTGCTTATTTCGACTCCCAGAACATCAAATCCAAGTTCCTTTAAATTTTCTTCAAAAACCCCGAACCCGGGCCCGACAGAAAGAATTGACGCATTAAACTCTACCTTGTGACGCATTTGGACCCATAGCCAATCGTAAAATGGATTCAAAGAGTCTTCCGCTGGATTTTTGCGATCTCCCATTAATTCAAGTTGACTACCAGCCACAACAGCGCCACTGGGTATGGGTGAAGAGCTCGTTACCGGCACTATGCCAATATCATAAGAACCGCGTAAGCCTGAGGCACCGGGATATTTTCCATCAACACCCACACCTTCCATTAATTTTATGACTCCATTCGGATCAAACGCCGCTGAATCTAGACGCATTTCGGAGCGGGGTGTATTCATCCACTTTACAATCTCCTCCGAAAGTTGCTTGCGCTGGATCCAACGGCCGGGATTAAAACCAAATTCAAATTGACGCAATCCCCCAACCAGCGCGGGCTCGTCATGGTTGAGGTGTTTCATTGCATCCAGTGTCTTCATCCAATCGCGCAGCTCATCCAACTTCACTTTCTTTTTGTCGCCTACAACGCGAAGAGAAATAGTTTCGTCACCCCAAAATGCAAGCCGCACAACCACAAAGGCATACTTTCCATTTTTAACCTGCGATTTATAAACCTCGGCCAACGCAGCTTTCAAAATGTTTTCGTAATGCGGGATTTCTTTAACATACGCCATGTCAATGCTTGAAAAAAGAAATTGCGTTCCGTCATTGGCTGTGAAAGATTTTTTATCGCCGTCGGAAATTATTTCGATAAAACGTTTTAGATTTGTTTCGTCGCGCTCAGCTTGTTTAACTACATCACCCTTATATTCATTCAGATCAAGACCGCGATTCAGAACATGATTCGAAAAAAAATCTTTCATCATGGCGGGATAATCATCAAACCCGCCTTCTTGCCCTACCATTTGGACTTCCAGCGAGTTCTTCAGAGCATCGTAAATAAAGTCATCAATCAGCTTAACGGTATCTCGATTTAAAAAATTATCCGTGTCGACTCGAATAGTAAGCATCATCAAAAACAGCAGTTCCAAAGGTAAATGCGCCTTCTCGAGGGCATCATTAATAAGATCTTTAATTTCATCGAATTTAGGCGTAGCATTTTCCGCTGACAGCGTAATTACATCGTTAAAAACCGGGTCATGAAGGAGGGAATCTAGGCCTAATGCGTGAACTGCGGCCAAAGTAGTTGCCGCTCCATTTTCATGAATTTCAATTCTTTCGTCATCGAGCTTAAGCAGTAAACCCCTTGTCTTTTCTTCCACGGTTCTCTTGTGATGGTCAATAATGCGAACTATCGCCGGGCGAAGAAAGTCAAAATCAGCCGGATCTTTGGGCAGAATGGAATCATTAAAATCAATAATGGTAACTTCTATCGCTCGAGAATTTGTCGCGTAAAATAAATCAGCCGCAGGCATTCCCCTGCGCTTTTCATCTACTGCAATAGCTTCGCCTAAAAGTTTTAAAACCGATTCTTCATTTGTTGGGACTTCAGCAGGAGCCTCATCAGTCTTTGATTGAGCAGCTGCTTGCTCTCTAGCTTTTTCTTCGCGGGCTTTATCTTCCTGAAACTTCGCATTACCTATCGGCCCGCGAAGCTTCAGCAATCCATGATATTCACTATTTGCATTGTCACCAAAAAGACTTTTTAGTAGCCGGGCAACCCAAGCGCTTGTATCCGGAAAGTCTCCATAAATAACCGGTATCACAATGGTTTTGTCTCGTTCATCCGGTGTCAGGCGTTTCCACACGGCATAAGCCTCAATAATCGCACTGCTACCTGCATCAAAGTCCGGACGTTCATGCCCTGTGATGAGCTTAATTATTTTGCGAGGGTCCCCGCCTGCGGCCTGATGCTTGACCTCATCTAAATAGTCATTTTGATTTTCAATCGATAGCAGGTGCCGCAAACCTTTCAAGTTGCTGTCGCGCTCTTCATTGCCACCGTTACCGTGCCCTGATACATAAAAAAGTGCCCGCACAGCTCGTTCGAATGCACGCATTTCGGAACGCCGATTCGCCAAGTGAATCAAGTCCGGAGAAACACTTGAGGGATCGCCCACCATCGCGTCTCGCAGCTCGGAACGTAGAAGTAAGTCAGGAATTGCGGGTTGAGACGACTTAGCTCCCGACAAAACCGAATTGCGGTACAAAGACGACGATTCGATTTTCATAAGGCGCGGGGTCAAAGTACCGTAGGAGATTTCTTTTTCACGGAAGAATTCATTCATGCCCTCCGTATGAAAACCGCCGGTCACAAGAATCGCTTTGTCGTTTTTGGCAAGCGCGCTTGAAATCTTATCGAAAAATATTTTTTCACGCGCAAGCGAAGCGTCGTAGAAAGCGAAAGCGTCCGTAAACGCTTGTTCCACGCTCCACGCTCCACGTTCCTCGCCTTTGTCAGCTATGATCCCGTTCTCTTTCGTGGCACGTGGTTCGTGGCCCAAATTTTTAAGCTGCTGAATGATTTCTTGCGGATTTAAAAATTTTCGCCGTTCAAGGGCTTTCTGCCATTCGTCGCGTGACATTTCAAGATTGAGAAGCTTACCGAGCAGCACTCGATCTCGAAATATCTCCACCAACCTACGCGGTTTGAGATCATTAACCGCGTAGGTTTGGTCGATGGTCGTTGGTTGATGGTCGATAGTCTTGTCTAAAAGTTGGTTAAAAAGCTTCTCGATTTCCTTAAACAAACCTGACGGCTGGAGTTCTCCGCGCAAAATAATATATCCCGCATATTTCAAGAACGCGGGATATTGGCGTAAATCAATTTTCAGGCGGCGTGTTTCTTCGACTAACTGCTCAACTAATTGGCGCGGACTTGAAAACTGCCGGCCATCCCCCACCGTGATACGGTTCAAATTAAGATATTTTTCGTCCAATCTCTCTAAACACTGCAAGATACCGGACGCTGCATGTTTCGATTTTAAACTTTTAGTCAGCTCCTGCTTTTCCAGCTGGGCTTGTTCTCTTAAGGTTAACCCAGAGCTTATAGCAGATAGCTCATAGCCTTTTTGGGCTTCGCTCTTGGCTATTGGCTTTGTGCTATTGGCTCGCGATAATTGTTCTTCAAGTTTTTGAAGAACAAGCAATCGCGAGAGTTGCGGCCATTCGATTTGCGAATAAAGCGCGTCGAAATCCAAGTTTAGATTTTCTTTGGAAAGTTTCGCCAGGTTTTTTACAAACGGCAGAAATTCCCGGTGCCCAGCCTCAAATTTTTTCCATTCCGAAAGAATAGTACGGGTTTTTTCGTCAAGGATTTGGGAGGCTGCAAGGTCAAACTTGGAATCAAAGAAATCCAGAAAGCTTTTTACTTCGGATTCCGCCGCAAAAACCGCGCGCAGTTTTTGATAACCATTGCGATAACCTTCGACCGTTTCTATCGGCAAAGCCTTGACCGGAATTTGATCAAGCAAAGCCAAATCCGCACCCGACAATTCTCCCGAAGCTGTTTTCGCCTCAACCCATTTTTTACGCAATTCGGCATTATCCGCGTACGGCAGCCACTTCGTGTCCAGCTGTTCCGCGGCGCCTTCGACAAAAACGGTTTTAATGCCGTATTTTTTATTGAGATATTGAATCAAATCACGCGTGCGCGCCTGCGCTTCGGGCTGCGCATGCGCGTCTTGAATATGTAATAGCAATCGATTGTCGCCTAAATTCGGCGATTCATACCAATCCTCGAGAGTTGCCATTTCGGGAGGTATATCAATGTGTGAAACGCGCGGAATTTCCGATTGCGATAAAGATGCAAAATCAAGCGCAGGCGCAGCGTGGCCTAAGTCGTTTATAAGAAACAACAAAGCCAACATTCCGGCAATAGGTTTTAGAATTTTTCTGCTGAACATCCAAACCTTTTATAAACTTTTAACTTCTGAACACTAAAGAATACAAGATTAAAAATCATAAATCAAATTCTCGTAAATACATGATCATAATTGCTATAAATAAATCGCATATACTATGCCGCCTTCATTATTTGAATCACAGCCATGTACCGTTGTATGACGTCCGCTTCAATTGCTCCGATCGTATGGTTATTCATGATCAGCCTATTGGCAATTTTCAGAATGCCCTTCTCAATCGGAATATTAAGCAGTGCCGCATTGACTATTGATGCACCCGCGACTTCCCTGGCCTGATTGACAGCAACTATCAGAGCGGCGATCAAATAGTTAGGCAAAAGATCAAAATAAACCGTAGGCCGCGCGTCAGCGTATACATCAAAGTCCTTGGGTACAAAAAAGAGCGCTGTTGAAGAATTGGCGTCATCTAATTCGTTCGCTAAATGATTTGCTGCTATTTGATTCGGTTTGTAAAAAATATGAACGCGGTTTGAAATTTTTAATTTTTGCAACCGAACTTCTAACTCAAGCAACTTCGGTAATACAAGCAACTCAGGGCTGCTCGATCCGATCACAATAAAATCAAGTTGGGCTTTGGTATTCCATGAACTCATATTAAGAATGGTCTCAGCCATTTCAGCCAATTGAGTCGAAGTAACAATTGAAATAAGGTGCAACGGTTCATTACCGACCATTCCCGGTGCGACAGATTGCGCCTGTACAACGTGCGTATCCACAGCCGGAGCATCTTGTCGAATAAGTTGTGCCATCTCTGTCGCGGCTTGTGCGTCTGAAATCCCTAAACCAAATGCAATCACAATCGCGGCCAAAACGGGGCGCAGAGATTGAGAAATCAAGGACAAACCAATGCGCCCGAACCCTAACGACTGCAACGTAGCCTTATCTGCTCGTGTAAGTGCTATGCCTGGCTGTTTTTCTTTCATTGGGAGTGGACGCTTCGGTTTCGCATTTACTTGCGCAACACCCTTTATCGATCCTCGTGCTTTTGCAAGCAACTGATTTGCCGTTTCTGTCGCTTCGACACCTGGATCAAGTTGAGATTGAATATTTTTGGACTTAGCGTTCGCTGCAAAAGGTTTTGTCGCTTGCCCGGTTAGTTGAACTTCTGAATCTGCAGGCAAATTCACCGACTGGCCGGGCCCGCCGGATTTATCATCATTTAGCTTTCTTTTTACTATGGGACTGTTAAAGGCGACAAATGCGCTGGCAATAAAAATTCCCGCCGAGAATAAAATAAATGAAAGCACACCGGCATTGAGCGCCAACGCAACAAAAAAAGCTCCGACGACTGCACCAAGACTTAAATACATAACCACGGTACCGGGCTGAGTAAGAAGGTTTTGCGGCCTGAGGCTCATCAACACAGATAGTTTTGTTCCGAATTGATTCATGAGTTCAGAAAACTGTTGAATGCTTTGCTCAGCTCTTTGCAATAGCGGATGAATTTGAACCGCCATCGCCGACTTCGCGCGCATTTCGGAGCGCTTCGCCATTTTGGACCAAGCCGCCATACGCCGCTTTGCTAATTGATCAAATTCTGCGAGTATTAAATTTTTATTTTTAATTTTTCCATTTCTATTAGCCCATGCCAATTTAGCCGATTCAAATACGCTTTTGGCATCGGCTTGGCGCAGAGGTTCATCAACCGGCAGTTTGAATACAAACACCCTGCCCAGCAAACTGTTTCTTTTTGCTACTAATTTGACAATGGCACGCACTTTTTGGAGCCGTTTTTGCAAAGCTTCTAAATATTGAGCCGCCTCACCTGCAATTTCGGGTGTTAACTCAATTTCCGTGTCAGCTTGAAAATCTACCGCTAGCGGATCAGCAGACCGGCTGCCATCCTCAATCGAGCGAAGGCGACGCAAAACAACAAACATCAAATTGTGCTTAAACGATAAATCTCTTCCAAACCATACTAAATCTTCCAAATCAAAATTAATTAAATCTGCTTGTTCCGGCATATGAGCAAGATGTCGCGCAAAATACTCCGCGGCCAGCTCATGTACTATATATTTTGACACATCGATTTTTAACGGGTCTTCTTTTTGCGTTTTAAACCCAATGGCCGCGTTATTTTTACGTATTCTGAAACTAATATTTTCTTCCGCGGAAATAATCTCCTTGTTCGAAACGACTGTTTTCCACTTTGGTGCTTCTTTACCCGTAGCCCAACCTGCTGTTTGAACTACATACTCTGGTTTGAGACGCCGGGTCGTGGAAAAAATCGAAAACCAAGCCTCGTCACGCTTGCTTGCGAACTCCCTGCGCGGCTTAAGTTCCTTCCAAACGTTTGATAAAATCCTGCTGATTGGGACGGATCCATCTATTGGCAATTCGAAAACAGGCCTTTCGCCGCCGCCACGAACATTAGGTGGTAAAATTATTTGCGCACGCATTTCGGAGCGGTTTGCCCGACGTTTAGGCTGAAGTGGAATTTTGGAGCGGACTTCAAGTTTTTTCCGCTCAAAGGCTACTTCAAATTCTTTCAACGTCATCGCCAGGCCCAATTCCTCCCGTGTTTGTATTAAGAAATTATGTGTTTCACCCGGCCCTCTATTCATATCGAAGATACGAATAATATCGTTGTAAACATCAAACTGTGAGGGTCTACTTTCTGGTGTTCTGCCCAATCCTGCTGATATGCCCAATCCTTTCTGAACCATAAACGCATGTCGTGTCGCCTCTGCCACAATCTTCTCAAAATGCATCTTTCTTTTCCAAATTTCCACGCCGTTGTTACGCGACATTCCCCACAGTCTTTCCGCTTGGCGCGCCGTAAATTTCGTAACAGCCTGCTGATTAGGCATATTCATTAACTTTTCTTGCCACCTTACAATTTCCGCGGGGCTCGATACTTCTAAAAGATAATCTAGCATGGCGACATAACCTTCCGCTTCAACCCACATATCTTGATGAGCGATAGTTTTCACAAGATAAGCAATTGCCGGATCGTTTAAATCCAGGGGCTTGTTGCCCGCAAGCTCCGTCGCAGCGCTAAGCCTTTTTCGTGCGGCGATTGAAATCGCAAATAGTTCTGGATTCTCGACAAGCGCCCGTAAGGTAGACATCTCTTTAATCACCATCATGCCCAAAATAACACGGCGCGCAAAATCGGCCAGCTCAGCATCCTCACCTTGGATTAACGCTTTGATGGCTTTGGCATACTCGTACTCGATTTGAAAGCTATAAATAGCATCGCCATTCCCGTCGAGTAAAACCTCACCCGTTTTAGGATCAAGCTTAAGCCAAACCGAACCACCGGCTGACAGAGCGCTCTCGAGTGGGTTGCGAAAAAAACCGAGGTT
>JAYSWD010000012.1:0-28365 GCA_043718225.1 Candidatus Omnitrophota bacterium | reverse complement strand
TGCCTGTTGAACAAGAGACGGTATTAAGTGAAACATCGCCAGCGCGAGTACGCAATACGCCTAGTGTTTTGCAAACTCTTGTTACTGCGGGCGTCATTCTTGCAGCTACGGTTGAGCAAGCTCAAAGGGTTTTACAGGGAGATAAAGCGGCGGCTAAAATCGCACAATCTTCTAAAGATAACGGTAACGATATGTGGGGGGATCCTACAAAGATCGGCCACGTAATCGTCTATCAATATAAGGGGCCCAAGCTCGCGACAAATGCTGGTACACCGAAGAATGGTTATCAGTCTGGGAACCTAATATATGTGAAGCTCGAGGGGTTTCCCCAAATGGGAACAGTCTATGAGTTATTTCCTGGCAGCTATTATTGGATGTTACAACCCGAAGTGGTTTCCTTTGAAAAAGTAACGCCGTTTGCTCCAGAAAAAGCAGATGGACAGGAGCCACCGCAGCCAAGAGTATTTAAGCTGCTTGTTCCTAAGTATGTTGGACCATCGATTATTCCTACACCCGAAGACCAAAAAGAATTAGATCGTCAAAAGGCGCGGAATCCGCAAGCGCACAAGAAACCTGTTATTCGCAAAAAAGTAATTATTGCTAGTGACATTTTATCTGTAGATTCTATTAATTTAAAAGATCCAGGAGTTTTTCGCATCCCCGTGCTGGGCGCCGATCGGAAATCGTTCGACTACATTTTGGTACGTGATATTAGTTATTTGACGTCGGAAGAGAGAGCTAAGCTGCCGCCTCTTAAAATTGAAAGTGCGAAACCGAGTTCCGAAAAGCCAGCCGCTACTCCCATACCAAAAGGCCGTGGGGAAAAGAAGGCTGGCAGTTTGTCTGTGTCGAGCGCCTTGCTTCTTGCTCTTGCGCTTGTTTCTCAGGTTACGGCGGATCGCGGTACGACAGAAAAAGCCGAAACAAATCACACTCCGGAACAAATTAGTGCGGCGCAAGCTTTGCGCGAGTCGGCCGCCAAACTCAAAGGTTTTGTTAGTACAGGACGAGTCAAGGATAGAACTGGTCCCGGGCGGGACATGGAAATAGAATCCGCCGCGATTCTGGAATTTCAAAAAAATTGGAACCGCGCGCTTGATTTGGGAATTGTTAAGGGCCCGCGTCTTGTAGATTCCAAAACAAATGCTGCTACCGGCATCTATAAGGGTTTGACAAAGACAGCTTTAAATACTTTGCCCGGTGATGTCGCTTTGATTGCTAACGAAAAGCAACAGCCTGTTGCGCCACAAGCAGCCATTGATGAGGCGGCCGACCAAAAAATCAGCGCATTTCAGAAATCTTTCGAAATTTTGGCAGAAATTTTTCGAGCACATCCCGATATTTTTGGTACCAATGATGCTCTTGCGGTCAGGTATGGATGGCAACAGCCGGGAGAAACCGCCTATCTTAACTTTCAAAATGCTATTTTGAATGCGGCTGATTTGATTCGTGCCAAAGGAACCCCGGCTCTTAAAGAGGCTTTAGCAAAACTTGAAGCCTATCGTGACCTGGAAATAAGAAAGGGCGGGGATATTGTTAAGCCCGCGGGGGTTGTTGAAGGAAACTTTGGAACGGTTATGCGCGATATTTTCACTAATCAAAATCTCGCAAACGGTGTGGCTGAGCTGACGGGCGCAAAGAAACAAACTGCCGCAAAACCCCCAACGGTAATATCTGAAGCATCTGCGAAACCAGTGGCTGCTGTAAAATCTGAAACTCCAGTACCTCCAACCGAACCAGCGACTGTTGCAGCACCTGAAAAAACAATGCCAAAACCCGCGGAAGTTGTGCCGCCGACCAAACCCGCGGAACCTATTGCTACAGTGCCTGCTCCGGCCAAACCCGCTGAATCAGCGCCAAATGAGGCAACAAAGCTTGCTGTCCCCGGAATGCCTGCACAACCGGATGCTGTTGTGACACCGGCGACGGAAAGTACAAAGCCTGCCGTGGCAACAGAAGCGATAGCTCCGGCACGTGCGTTTATTGATCCCAAAGATCCCAAATTAAAATTTCTTTCGCCCGGCACCATAAAATCTCTGCGAGAGGCAGCTGATAAGGTAAATAAAGGCGATTTTGATAAGTTGTATCCGGCATTTGAGGTGAAAGTAAAAGTTGCCATCATTATGAACGAAGCTAAAAGTTTGCCGCCGGGTGTCATAAAATTTTTCCAAGATGCCGCGAATCGAATGCAGAAAAGAATTGCCATTGGCGGTGAGCTTAACGACCCTGTTTTGCTTTTCAACGAATTTAGCACTCGGCTAAACGCCGAAATCGAAAAGCGGTGGCAAGAAAATGAGCTAGCAAAACTAATGCCTCCCCCTACCAACATCCTGAAGGATATTCTTACTATGAGAATAGTTGGACGCGGCGCATCAAAAAATGAAGTTGGTGCTGGGTCGATTTATTTCTATTTGTTTGTCAATGGTGAGCTTTCATCAGTGTCGCCTTCGCGCGAAGTGGTTAAAGATGCACATGGCTATGAGCAAGAGAAACCCTATTACATTCCTGGGTTTGCTTTTGTTTTGGGCCCCGAACTGAAGGATGCGCAGCAAAGTCCCGCACAGCCTCCGATGAGCGGCGGGTATGACCGGGCTTCGGAAAACATATATGTCAACGCAAACGTAGGCCGCGTGCCTTCTGTCAACAGAGAGAAAGTGTTATTGAAGCAAGTAACACTTGAAGATGTTAACGTGATGGGCCTTAAACGGACGGATTCGGATGTTTATTATTCGTTAGAGGATAAAAAATGGTATGTAAAGGTTGCGCGCTTATCAAAATCGCTACCAGATGAGCAGAAGAATAATGCTTTGAAGGCGCTTAAGCAAAAGTCTGACGCAGCATTTAATGAAGGAGTTTCAGCCGCGAAAGCGAAGAATGACGCTCGAAAATTGAAGAATGATGCTTTGATCGCTGCCGCTCGTGAAGCCTCTAGAAAAGAGATTGATGCCAGAGAGGCAGCTGCGGCGAAGGCAAATAAAGTAAAAGACCCTGAAGTAAAAAAAGCTCCGAGTAAAGCGCCCCCGAGAACAAGAGGCTACCGCGCTGAAGCAACACCTCAACCTGGCATGCCGGCAGACACGTCAGCGTTCGAAAAACCTTTACCGCCGCTGCCCGAGAGAGAAATTGCGGCCGCTGGTCCGGGAATTGAGGAGCCGGTTGTCACTCAGATAATTGATGTAACCGGGGCTACAATTAAACCCGTTCAACCATCATCCAAAGCCGAAGAGAAGCTTTTCACTTTAGAAATGAATAATGGAAAATGGATGCCCATTCATCCCATTTCAGCGGAAGAACAAAAATCCGGAGCTTTCTCAGTCGTTTATCAGGCAAATGGTCAGTTTTATGTTTCGGATGTCGAATGGCTTGCAAAGCAAGATCCCGCGGTAGCCGCTCAACCGGGCGTGCCAGCACCCGCAAATTCTACTGCAACGCCTAAAATAATTGGAGCTGAAGAAGCTGCGCAACCCGCCATCACTGACGGGACTATTCCAACGCCATCTCGCATAGTTAGGATAGGTCCGGCACCAGAAATCGCGCCGCCGCTAGATGCGCCCGAAGAGCTCTCAAGTGTTGTTCGTGTTTTCGAGGATATCGGAGCAAAACAATATGTTTTTTCTTCTATGCCGAATGACGTATTGGCTAAGATTCAAGCGGACTTGGCGAGTTTAACTCCGGCGCAAATAGATGGGGCGCGTGACGTTTCGGGAACAAAAGGAACTACTTATGGAATGTCAAATGATTACGATAAAGACGAAGAAGGAAAAATTGTTGAAGTTCCCGATCCCTACAAAGGGAAAATATTGGCTTATAGTCACGCGCCAACCCAAAAAGAATTGGAAAACGATTTTGCAGTTGAATTAAAAGTAAACAAAGATTCGTGGCAGGCAATTCAAATTAAGAGCGTAAATGGAAAGTGGCTCGCGTCCTTGCAGGATGTTACGGCGCTTGGCGATCGCGCGCATCCTCCAGGAGACGGTATTTATACCACAGCGGCTACGCTCGGAGTTAATTCTAGTTTTTTTAGAAAAGGCCAAGCTCCAATACCTCTCGATGCAAAGATTTATTTTAAAGATAAAAATGGCGCATTCACGGGTATTAAAGTACCCGGCCGCGGTATTATTTATGCGGCGGTGGTGCGTGACAGATTGGGCGGATGGGGACAGCCGGACGGCAAATACTTTGATAAGGTGAATAAGGGCGAGCCGCATATTGCCGATTTTTATTTCCCTCAGTTATACACCGGAATTGATTTTGAAACGGGTGAGCGCAATGCAAGAAAATCAATCAATCTCACCGGTTTGGATTTGTTAATCGTTCCTCCTGCGGTTGACACGAATGGAAAACCGATACCGGCGAGTAGCCTTAATTTGGTAAATCATCCGCACTTAGCTTCTCAGGATGGTAACCGGGTTAGCCCTGTAGCAATTCAGACAGCTCTTGCAAAGGCCGCGGCGACCCAGTCTTCGGTGGCTGCAAATACTGCCCCGCAAGAATCGCAGGTCGATTTATCTTCCTTTTTTCAAGTTGCTTATTTTCCAACCCTCACCCAAGGTGATGGCGGCTTTCAAATGGCTGATGCGGCAACCATTGCAGCCCGACTGGCGGAGGTAATGGCGCCTAATGCAGAAATTCAGGCGGCGAATCTCAAAGTTAAATTGCGTGATCAAGAAAAGGAGTTTGAGGCCGGCCTTCTCACTTTCTACCAAGATCAAATGGTGAGCTGGTTGACGATTGCCAAAGACAATGGCGATATTGCCGCGGGCGGCAAAAATTTGCGCGATATAGCGGCTAATTTAGCCACGACTGATAGGGAGAAAGTCGCAGAATTTATCAAACTTGTGACTCAGCGCGCAAAAAATTTAGGCGCTTTTTTGCCTGAAATGACCCCCGAACAAGCTTTAAAGGCGGCTCTTGACCGCCACATGGCAAATGTCGCCTATTTTTCTAAATTGGGCATCATGCAAACAGCCAATACGGGCGTGATGGGATTTGCTCCCATGCAAATGAGTTTGGTGTCGGAACAACTCCGCTACGAAACCGAAATTACCGCGATCGAAAACCGAATGATCTATCTCCGCACTTTAGAAGATGGCATTTATAAGCAAGCTTTGTCTGATGTGTTTAAAGATTCGAAGCATGCGAATTTAACAATGGAAGAAATAGAGCTTCTCAGCCGAGCATTTAACATCGCGATCGTTGCTTATCACGCTAAAGTGAAAGAAGAAACTAAGCCCGATGAAAAAAATCCGGCGCTTATTCCGGTGGCCGATGTTGATCCGACCATGAAAAAACTGACAGCAGAGCAGGTTTTACAGTTAGCTGTGGCAAATCGTCTGAGAATGGGCGCTGCAGCAAAGAAAATTGCGGAACTCGCGGCAAAACATCAGAATAGTTTGCGCGGCCTACAATTGAGTGTTGTTGCGCGTGCCGGAACAAATTTTCAAGATTATTTTGGTTATAGTGTGGGCGTGGAGTTTAAAAAATATATAGTTGATGGCGCAAAAGGAGTTAGCCGCGAACTTTCCGGAGACCAAAAAAAGAAGATTGGCGCCATTCAAAGAGAGTTCAATCTGGCGTTACAACAAGAAATTGCGGATGTTATAAGAGAATCCGGATTGCATTTGGCAAATTATCATCGTGCTGTCAAGCTTGAGCAATCGGATCAGCAAGTTCTTGCTATTTTAACTGAAGAAAAAGGCGCCGATGGTAAAACCCTAGCGCAGGTAGCAAAGGATCGTGCGGACCCGGATCACCCCGTTGACCATGACGCTAAAATTTCGATGAAACGCTCAGTCGCGGATGATCAGCTTTCGCTTGATGACCGCCAAATTGAAAAAGCTGATATTTTAAGGCGCATCGGACTGCTTATTGGCATGGCACGCAATGCCATTGGCTTAGCTGATTCCGTCACCGCGGGGCCTAAGCCTAAGTGGGCAAGCCCTGGTGATTATCGCCGGTATGTTTTGGATGCCGACAAAGAGGCGAAAATTCCCGCCGAGCTTGGAGCTATTTCTTTGGATTTACAGTCTGCGCGCGCGCGCTATGCTCGCAACGCGCTGGACCGGCTTTATGACCAACTAAGCCGCAAAACGACGCTTGTTTTTAACGCGCGCATTTTTTATAACTTCGGCGGCTTTGATTACGCTGTTCCGATTCGATTCGAAAAAGGGGAGCAGATTGCACCGGGCGTGTACGCGGCCGAGGCTGTGCGGAATGGTTTGCTGCATTATCAGGCTGTTCAGGCGCAAAAAGCCAAAATCAACGATTTAAAATCCCGGTCGCAATCTGTTGAAGCGAGTGTCGATGAAGCAACCCGCCGCTTCGAAATTGCGCGCGCCAGTGTCGGAGTTATCAAAGCCGGAAGAGATGGTACAACTGAAATAGATCGCTTTGTAAGCGAGGAAGGCTGGTCAAGGCGTTTGGCTTCGGCGATTAGTGAGTACCGCTTGGCCATGAGTCAATTGCAGGAAGCGCATAATACGCAGGCGCAGGTGGAAAATGAACTTGGGCGTCTGACGCTTTCGGTGGGCGAAACAGCCGCCCAGTTTGAAGCGGATCAGAAATCCGGACGTTTTGATGCGGAAGTATTTAGCTCGCTTGAAAAACAATATGCTTCTAAACCCGTGGTTATTAAATCCGAATCCTGGCAAAAGGACTTGGCAAATGGCCGCAGTTTGACGGTTGAACTTGAGCGCATGAAGCAGCATGAGTTGGCCGAGAGGCTGATTGATGCTCTTATTAAATCCGGGAAGAAATTTGGCGGAGGCAATGATTTTTCAAAACTGCGAAATAAAGGTTTTGATAAAAATAATTCCTCTACATGGGGCTTGTATGAATTACAGGAAAGGGAAAGACGTCTGTATGTTGAACTCGAACGAGCCATCAATCCGCAGGATCGATCCGGTTTAGAACGCATAGGTGATATTTTCCGGGCCAAACCGAGATATGCCGAAGTGATTCGCAAAGAAATCGCGTCAATCAACAAACAAAAACATGCCGCGCTGAAGGAATATGTTCCGGCTGTTTTGCTTGATGTTTGGAAACAGCAGCTGGTAGATATTGACCAAGCAGTGTCAAAAGCGCAGCAAACACTGAGTTCTTCCAAGACTACTCCGGACCAAAAACGCGAAGCAGCGCAAGATATAGAGGCAATGAAGCTGACCAAAGAAGAAATTGCTAAAAATCTTGGCCTGTTAAATGTTTCGAGCGCGAGCGATGGCAAAACAGTTGTTACCGTTAAGGCTCAAAGCAAGCGCGCGCCTTTGAGTTCATCTTCTTTGACTCAAGGCGGATTCGATATTTTGGGGTTGATCCCGGGTACTTCAGGCGCGGGGATTTTTAACTCGTTTAAAATTAATCAAAAATATGCCGGCCAAATTGACTTTCTGTTTCAGGCGATTGCGGAGTCGGGATATTTACAGGCAGCTCACACGCGTGACCATGTTAAAGAAGTTGTTATTGCCGAACAATTTTTGCGCCAAATTCCTATTCGTATCAAACAGAATGAAAAATTGGCGGAGGATGAAGGGCGTGTGATTGAAAATCTTCGCGCTGACATTGAGAAAATTAAAGAAAGTGATCAGGTTGATTTAGCTTCGCGTACGGATCAGATTATCGAGCAGGAAAGGAACATTTCATGGGCTCAAATCAAACGTTCTTTTTTCCGTCAAGCGGTTTTGAGTTTACGGCAGGAAGAGAAAGCGGCGCAGGGCAGGTATATGATTCTCTTGGGACATGATGCCGACGACAAATTCGACAACCGGCGCGCGCAGCCGGACATTGATGATCTTCCGAGGGCGATTGATGAATTTGCCCGTTCAATTAATCCAGATGAAATTTTAAGAGTGATTCGAAATCGCTTACCTTCCGCGGTTCGTTCAGTTTTTGGATCAAGCGGCGCCTTAGCCAATATTGATCAAGCTATAGCAAGTCACCGTGTGCGGCTAGGCTGGTCTGCAATCCAGCTTGCGGATGAAGTTTCTGACCGTGAGCTTTCAATACTTTTGCCTTTTATAAGCGGAGTCGGTGAAGGCGGTTCGGCCGGCTATGCGTTATTCTCAGGCCATTTCAGTGCTGACCGCCAAATGAATATTGAGATTTCAAAAGCAAACTTCCGCAAAGCTTTCGGCGAAATGGTTGACTTTTCTACGCGCCAACGCTTGCAGAAAACTGTTTTATCAAAACAAATTGAAAACACCGCTCTTCAGGAAGGCCGCGCAAAACAACAGGTTGAAGCGCTCCGCAAAGATGCAGCCGACATTGCGCCGAAAGCGGAAGGTAAATATGCCCGATCAGGATCGCCCGAGTTACAAAGGTCGATTTTGGCAACCAATGAAGGCGTCCAATCGGACAACTGGATCATCCAGCTTACAAACCAGAATATTCTGCGGGCCTTTGAAAGCGTTGTGGTAGACAAAATTGCGCCGGCTAAGTCGTTTTTGAACGGCACTGATTTAGACCGCCTGGGGCGCGTGAGAGCTCGTGACGGAAAAGGGAGCGGGACTTTAGCTGTGAACGGGAAAGTTTTAGGACAGCTAATTGCTTCCGCCGATGACTATGTCGCGCGTTCCAATTTAGACATCGCTACCGCCTTAAGAGATGTTCAGGACAACACGCGCTTCACAAGACATATGACTGCTCATGCGGAAATTTTTCAATTGCCGCTCATTGGCCATTCAGCAGACTCCCTTAATATGGGGATTCGCTTTACTTTTGATCCGCTTGAGTCTTTGTATGACCGCCAATTTCGGCAATATGCCGAGCGCGCGAAACAAGCGGGATATGATCTCGAGTTTTTGAGTGATTTTAAAAAGCGCATGATTTATTTGCGGTGGCAGGATGTTTTGCATGCGCAAATGTATTTCCAGAATCGTGCCGATCAGTTCAAGCTGCGCGATGCCGCGGCCAAGAGCGCTCACCCGGAGGATCAACCTGCTGCTAAAAATGAACGCGATCGCACGGAAGTTGAGGTAAAAACCGCGCAAGGCGATTTAGAAATTGCTGCGCAACTTTTTAAGAAAGAAGCGAATCTGCCGCTGGATCTTCAAATTGATGTGCCACAGCAAGGAGTATTTGAGAATGTTTTGAATGGCCAATCGATGGCGAATGATCTTGTGGATAAGCTTTTGAGTCAGGCTTCAGAAAACCCAATTTTTAAGTCGATAGTCCAGAATATACGCATCGCTGAAAACAAAGAACGCCAAGCTTTAAGCCGCCGGTGGTTTGAATCACAAATTGGGGTTCGGCTGGAATATCCTCAACCTGACGCGAGTATTCAGGTCAAGCTTCATCTTGTCGCCCAGGAAAAAGCCGCGCTACATGCTGTTGAAAAAGCTAAACGTGAATTGACTCAGAAGCAGACAGATCCTAAGCTTCGCGAACTGCAAGTTCGTGCTTTAGATGAATATATTTCATTTTTGAACAATCGCTACCGCCTTGCCAGGGCGGCTGCAGCTGCCTACGAATCGAGCATTCAAGCCGTCAAAGCAGCCGGCGATTATCGGCGCGTCAAAGAAAATCCGAATACCCAGCGTTCCGTAACAATGGAAACAGCTCAAATTTATGCCGCAGACGCGGAGAACGATTTGCTGGCCTTAATTAATAAGCATTTTCAATTTTCAAAAGCTATGGCAAATCTAGCGGACACTTTGCGTCTTACCGGGCTTCCGGGCGAGGCAAATCGCGTAGAAGGGGTAGCTCATAAAGCACAGCCGATTGAGTCCGATCGAGTTACGGCTGCGCGTTTACGTGATCAGGCTGAAACAGTTGCTGCATCCGCACAGTCATTGAGCGACTTACAACAAAAAGCAAAAATAGAACCTGCGGTTGAAAAGGATAACGGTGACAAACTGCGTGCAAAACTTTCGATGCCCGTTTTGCCTGAACCTACTCCACCGCAGGCGGAATATCATTTGGAAGCGAATAATACAGCTCATGGAGCCGTTGCACGTGAGGTTTGGAGCACACTATTCAAAGCTGATTTAACAAAAAAAGAATTTGATTTTACAGGCAAAATTGTTCGAGGGGGCCTTACCGAAGCAGTTGTGGTTGAAGATTTGTTTGTCCGACTTTTTGAAGTTATGCAGCTTGACGAAAAAGAGCGGCAGGTTTTTATGCAGGCGATGATCGTGCTTGCGAATGATAATTTTGTCGGCGGCCGCTTGCGTCAGCCGGATTTAGCGGCGCTCATCGCGGCCCTGCCGAAATCAGAAAAGCTTCTGTTGAATTGGGCCCAAAACATAGAGGGAATGCTTGCTAAAGATACGGTTGTCGCAATGTCGCAGGATGCTACAAATAATCAAATTGATAAGGCAACCGATTTGCGCATATTGGGTATGTATGTCTTTTATGTAGCCGGCATACTTAAAAGTATTCCGCATGACAAAGACTGGAAAAATTTAGATATCACGAAGCCGGAAGATGTTCAGGCATTTGTCGCGAAGAATGTTTCAACTCAGCCTGATAGTCCGTTCCAGAAAAAACTGGATCGTGACTTTTTGATAATGACCAAGGGGATCGAAAATATGGTTGCGCAAACCCGGCTCAATGAAAAAGCGAGCCGAGATACGCCGCAGCATTTAGCCGAATTGGCTCCTCCAATTACTTACAATTCTGACCAAGTTAATTTTCTTACTCAGCCCGGTATGGCAAGCACCATGGTTCGTCTCGAAGACCGGCGTCTCGATTACGATGCGTGGAAAATCGAAGAAAAGAAAAATGGTTCGATTGAAACTGAAGAAGTATTACAACAGCGCTTCGTACTGCAGGCCATGGATGATTGGCAGGATTACATGGATCGTCTCATCGCGGAAGAAATTCATGACAAGTTTTTAAGTCAAACTAATACATTTAAAGTTTTGCTCGGAATTATGAAAACTGTGAATGAATTGTCCGACAAACTTGTCGGCCACCATCTTTCTTTGTTCGGGGATATCGACGATCTCTCAAGATTGTCGGGCTGGAATGCCATTGCAATGATGGGTAAGTTTTATCACAAAGACCCCAAGGTGCGGGAGAATCGCTTAAGCGTTATTTTTCTTTTGGCCCAAAGCTTTGCCGAAAATGAACGGGCTAATTTAGACAAAATGTACGGAAAAACGGACGATCAAACTCTTGCCCGCATTCCGAGTGCGGTTTCTCTGCGTGCGACCGAGCAAAAGCAATCGCTTTCGGAAGCGGCCAATAGGCGAGAGTTGGCACGTAAGCGCCAAAGTATGCGGAACGGTTTTATCAGCGGTGAAACTATTTTTAGAGCGGTTGCCGCGCTTGATGACTACGCGAAGGCTCAGCATGTTAAGCCGGGCGAGGCGGTTGACCAGATGCAGGGTAAGACCATCGAAGAAATTCGGGCCACGATGGCGCAATCACCGGCCGCGATTGTGAGCGATCGGTTGATTCCGTCTCAATTTGCTTCGGTCGGAGATAATTCCCAGGCGATTCGCGGATATGACCCTATTTTAACTTCCTTGGGAAAAAGTGTTCATGGCTATTACGACTACGTACTAAAAATTCAGGAAATTTATAATCGAATTTCTACTCAAGACGGCAAAGCCGCGGTTAACCCGCATTACAAGATTGATTTTCGTGATCCCTCGACGCGCGGTATCGCGGCGGCAATCTATGACTTCGCGACTAAAAACAACCTTACTCCCGCCGAATTTGAAAAATATTTTGAGCTCATGGCTGAATTGAAAGATGATGTTATTCGGTATCACGGAATCGTAGAGGGCGTCGATTTTAGCAGTCCGGAACAAAATCGTTTAGGGCGTTATCCGGCTGTTCTTTCGACCGAAGTCTTAGAAATGTTTTATCGCGGTTGGTCGATTGAAAGAGTGAAGCAATTTCTTAATCGAAAGGCAAACGTTTTTCTGTCAGCCCGGGAACATTGGATAGATCGTGTGGGCGGTTCACAATTGCCGCATGAAATTTTAGGCCTTTACGTAGAAGCCTTCGAAGAAGTACAAAAAGATTACCCTGAAGGCGGCATCGATTTAGACCATAAAGCGGGTACCGATAAAATTTTTATCAGCGTGAATGCAGCGCAAAAATCGGTTAAAAAAGTCGGTGATGATTTAATCAAAACATTGACCGAGCTGCCGGCCTTCAGCTGGGAAAATTCTGAAACACGGCAGAAAACAATTGAAAATATCAAGAGCCTATCCGATCGGGGAGCGATTCAATTTCTCCTGGATGTCCTCAAAAAACGCGATGTGCCTGGTGGTGAAGCGGTTTATCTCGGGGTACGGCGCATGTTGGCGAGCGGAGAATCACTGAATAATTTGCCCCAGCTTCAAGCGCATTTATCACGCGATCTTCAGCAAGATCTTTATTGGCAGGCCGTTTATATGGCCTTCAATAACGATGGATTCGGCGGGTCGAATGAGCTATCGAATTCTGTGATTGGTTTTTTACGCGATATGGTGGCGCGTACTACTCTTGCCCAGGGAAGAAATGCCCTTTGGGATATCGGAATGATCCTTAAGTATGAAGCCGAAACTAGAGACCGCGATAAAGAATTCAAGCAGCGAGTCGCTGCGGCTCTCGGCAACCTTGGCTTGGCAGAAACTGTTCCGGCATTGTCGAAGCAGGGCGGAGTCGGAGGCTTGGTGGCTTATATTTATAAAAGTGGTCTTGAACGATCCGCGAAAGCGGCCAAGGCAGGCAATCGTGTTGATTATTTGAGCGATAGTGCCTGGAAAAAAGAACTGGATACGATTTATGACAACGGAGTTACCACAGCGGCGATGATTTATCGCACGAATGGTTATTTTCCCAGCCAATCCATGCAACCCTTTTTGGCATATTTGACGGGAGAAGAGCAGAGCCATAAAACCATTAATCCATACCAGGCCATGCGCGGTGAACGCAATGCCAGCACGGCTTTCCAAATTGACATCTTATTGAAAGATCTTGGCTTTGAAGGAAATCAGCTGCGTGAAATTAAGTTGAAATGGCTTCAGCTTTATAATGGTCTTCCCACACAAAGATTTATAGAACTTTTGAAGGTATGGGCTCGCGATATTCCGCAGCAAGAAGTTTTTCAGGATTTTATGGAGCGGCAGGCCGCGGTCCGGAGTACTTTAGATGCGTTTTGGGCGCCTTTATCTGCCAAGGTTGAATCAAAGCCGCATGACATTGCTGCAAGTATTGAAGGCGGATGGGAAACCATATTCGCCGAAGTGAGCCCGAAGATTAAAACTGAAATAGCGAACTCGGGGGATAGGGAAGTTTTAAAAACGGCCCGGTCATTCATCTTCAATGAAGCCACTAAGGCGATGCAAACTCACGATGATGAAATTCGTGATCAGCGTGCCGAACGCATAAGTGCATATAGCGAATTTGTTGCTGTCATCGCTAAGTATCGTGCGCGAACGATTGATTCGTCCGTGGCGGCTTCCGCTGTTCGTGAGTTTTCAAAAAACAGTTACCATCTTGAAATCAGCGAAACGGAAGCGAATGATTTACTCGTTCGCATGCAGGAGGCGGAAGCTCTTAATCCTCAGGGGCAGTCAGTTTTAAGCCCCCTGGAAGCAGTCAAGCATATCGTTCATCGCACGTTGATTCCGAAAATTGCGAAACGTGAATTCGATTTGGATTTAAACGGCGAAGAATCTGATCAGGCAACCGCTAAATTTTATTCCGAGGGATTAAGCCCCAAAGAAGCTGTTTTCGCTGTTTTTTATGTGCCGTACCGGGTGGCGCCTATTTATAACGCAGTTTTAAATAGAAATGAATCTCCTAAAACCCGCGAATGGCCTCACATTACCGGCATTTCCGCTGATGTTTCAAATAAACTTGAATTTATTGATCAGCCCGATGAAGTGACGAGTAAGATATTTGCGGTCTATGGAGAGGCTGTTAAAAAATATATTGAAAGCCGGCTCAATAGCGGCAAATTAACCCCAAATCAAAAAGAAGAAATTGCGAAACTGAAACTGGCTACTCGCGGGCTTGAAGATCCGAATAAAAGCACCAAAGAGAGGTTGGAAATATATTTACAGTTACAGTTAGAGAGAATTGGCGGATATCTCCAGTTATCCAAAGCACTTAAAGGACATTATCAGCGCTTAAATGTTGACGACCAGGTTAACAAAGACGAAGTGTTGCGTTACGGCGAAAACGCATACATGAACGCTTTGGGCCTCGGCATTTTGCAAGACTGGGCAGATACAGCGGAAGTTCTTCGGGATGTGACGGCCGAAGTTAGCAGCGATTATCCGGATAAAGCACAAATGATGCATATTATGTATTTGGTTGACGGTTGGCTGCGGTTGGGCATTTCGACCGAAACACGCCGCGTGCTTCCATCCGATGAGGAGCTTAAATCCGCCGTAGCGAATATCAGTAACGAATACATCAACGCAGTTGAAGAAATTAATCAAACTCTTGAAGGCGACGATTTAAAATTACCCACGGTGTTAACTGAGAAAGATCAATCTGACCTTGTTGCGGCTCTCAAAGAACGCAAAATTCATCCTGAGCTGTTGCGGCTTAAGGTTGAACGGTTAACCGGATTACTGCGTCAATTTATTGAGGTTGCGAAAAAAGACGCCAAACAAAATTCTTTAAAAGCCATCTTCTTTGAAGATGATTACCAGACTTTACGCGACATCGCGCCGCGGCAATCGTTTGATTTAACGACACCGGTTAATCTTATGGCTTGGCTGGCCGCTTACGACGCTGCCGATACCGCCAGCGATGATCGTCTGCAGCTGGACCGGCGGCTCGGTCTCACCGAAGAAACGCTGGAGAAAGTTCAGCGCCCTATGACGGCGATGTGGACATTAGTATTAAAAGACAATTTGCGCCGCGAAATCCCCGAGGCTATTGTGAAGGATAAATGGTCCAAGTTTGAAAGAGGAGTGGATGACCTCATGCGCGGCAAAGGCATCGAGGTGTTTGGCTCTGTTTGGTTTCAGGGAACTTATTTTAAATTGGGCTGGATGGTGATCGGAGTGATTTTGATCGGAATGCTGGCAGCGGGCTTAAAAAGAATTCTTTCGCATATCTGGTCGAAGAGTACAAAGTCTAATTCGGACTTATCATCCCTTGATTTAGAGCGTTTGCCGCGCTTTTTAGGAATGAATATTACAAAGAAGCTGACAGCGCGTTATGTGATCTTCAAAGCTGCTGTTTTTGGAATTCTTCTGGGAGCCACATTTTTACTTGCCATGCAGTTGGGTTATGTCACTTTCGCTCCGTCAGTCGTGGCGTTTTTGATTTTGTTTATGATTAACTGGGTTATCTTTCCGGATGTGTTTTTTCTCAAACTAATTATCGCGGTCGTGGGTGGTTTTCTCGGGTGGACTGACCCTTTAATGAATAAGTACAAAACAAGAGCTGGCAAAATAATTAAATTGAGTCAGCCCAAAGAAATCATTGATTCCATTCCGGATGGGTTTGTCACGAACCCTTTTTTGCAGGTGCGTTATAACGGCGGCGAAGACGATTTTAAAAGTATGGAATCCGCTTACCGTGCTTTTGCCCGGGCGGCGCTGCAAGGGCGGCATGATCCAAATTTTCCGCTTACAATCCAATTGCAGTTCATTGCGACGAGCGATACGGATGATCCGGAGCCCCTTAAAAAAGAATTGAGGGCCATTGATCCCTCGCTTTTGCCACCGAATATTGATTTGTCAGACGCTTATTTAAACAGCTTAACAGACCCGGAAAAGATGGCTTATTTACTGCGCGTCAAATTGGCTTATTTACGGGCCAATGCCTTTCGCAGCTATGAGATTATTCTGCGGCAGGAAGTTGACCGCGGCGCGCGCGAAGGTTTGATCAGAGAAGATGAGCGCGAAACAGCATTAGAGCAAGTCCGTGACCGGGTTAGTTTGTTTACTACGTATGTGAATGTGGCGAAACCGATGCCGGCTTTCAAGTATGTTCGCTGGCTTTATGAAGGCGGCGAAATTTTTGATACCACCGAGCCCGGTTCTTATAGTCGACAGTCAGTGAATCCATATCAGCGCACTTTACCAGGCGCAAACCCTGATCCTTTATTTGATTTTGAAACGCAGAAAAGGTTTCAAGACTTTACCAACGGCTTTGCCGAGATTTATGGCGGGCCGCGCGATAGAAGCAGTCCGCTGCATTTAATCAATATCATGGAGCAGACGCGGCGAAATTTAACAGGGGTGTCGATTCCTGCGCTGATTCGGACAAGGCGGCATACCTTTGAGTTGAATGCCGCGCAACATGCTGCCGGAACAGGTGAAGCAGAATATTATGCCAAGATGCAGGAAATTTCTTTGGATTATGAACAAACGGTTGTCGAGCAGCTGCAGAAACTGATTGCTGACGGCCACTTAATCGCAAATTCTCCGGATGAAATTACTTCTGAAAGTATTGACCAACGAATGCTTTTTCTTGCCGGGGAACTTCTCCAACTTCATGCTGCGGCTCCGGGAGCCGACTCGGACGAGCGATGGAAGGCTGTGCATGCGGATCCCGCTGCCGCTCCAATTTTGAAAGCATTAATCGCTTTGGCTGAAATGAATATGACCATTCTCAACGGTCAGAAACTGCGTGTGCTTCAGTTTGGCCGGCTTTTCTTGATTGACATTAATGATGCAGGCAACAGTCAGGAATATGCGTTTATTAAACGTAAAGTACAATATGCGATGAGAACCCCGGCTGGACAGACGCAAGACAGAATTTCATTGGCCGACGCGCATTTAACCGCGCATTCTGACCTCATGCAGCGTACGCCGAATGAAGCGTTAAATTTTACTCATGAGGCTGTTCAGTTTCATAATGAAGGAGTAAGAAATTTTGGAAAAAACAGCATAGTTGCTGATATTGCCTATGGCACCATGGTCCGGCCCTGGATAATCAATACAGCCAGTATGCTTTATCTCATGTACGGCATCAAAATGCCACCTACTGAAGATCACATTCAAGCCAATCTAGGCGCGGCAACCAGCGAACATGGCACGCAATATTTGCGGCGGGTTGTAAAAAACGAAGACACCCCGGCAAATTTATTGCGCATTACGATGCGGTCAATTGCGCGCTGGATGAGCTGGCATGATATGGGGCATTTGATTGGAGCAACACTTCTGAAAGCAATCGCGCATAATTGGTTTATCGCGGCGCTTCGCCACACCTTGCTCTTTGGCGGCATGGGTGCAATTCTAGTAATGGCATTTTCCCAATTTGTGACATTTTCAGTGCCGATCTGGATCTTTGTCGGGCTGGGCGCGCTTTTCGTATTTTTGCTTGTCTTTTACAAATCAATCAATACCAGTTTGCAAAAGAGAATCGCAAGCGGGGAAATGATTTTACCAATCAATAGTCAGCTGGGAGATGAATTGGATTATGTCAATAACATCTCATTGATTATGGAACTTGTCTTCTTGTTGACTATCGGTGTGATGGCGACGGCGATGTTAAGCGGGGCCCAAATTGTGATTGTGGCGCCGGTCATCGGTCAAATTATTTTCGGAATTACCATGACATTGATTATGTTAGTCATAGCTGCCGCGGTCCGGTCGGTGCTCAGTGATTTTATTTCCGTTCGTAAAGCCGGCTTGGAATACTCTTTTACTCTGCTGTTTTATAATATTATATCAATGGTAAAAAGTGTCGCCTTGGAAAAAATTGTTTCGACCATGCAGCTGCTTATGAACCTGCTGATTATGCCCTGGGCAGTCATCAAAGCCTGGATTCGAGTCATGGTGGCGAATTTATTTATTATGGATCACCCCTTGGTGCGTGGAGTGGGGGGTAAGGTGATTGATTCGATTTGGGGTTTTCTTGAATGGCAGAGTCCGCGCGACGCGAAATGGGTGATTGCGAATATGACCGCGGAAAATGTGCAGTTCAAGCAAATTGTTTGGATGTATAAAGTTCCCTTCGCGGTAGGTATTCTTTCCCTTGCCTTCTGGTTATCGGCTGTTGTTCCGAACCCGATTATCGTCGGTGTCATTGCGTTTTACGGGGCTTGGCTTATATTTAATGGTATTTACGGCGGTGGCTTATTGCCATGGATGTTCTCGGGATTTAAAAATAATCCAAAAGAAGTGGAGCGTTTCGTCAAAATCAAAAACATGACGATCGGCGTTTCACGCTTCAGCAGTAAAGATGCCAGTCCCTGGTATGCCACGCGCGGTGATGCTTTTACAGGAGTTATTGTGGGCGCGGCCATGCTCGCGATCGCATTTCATTTTTGGCCCGTTTTACTGGCTGCGATTCCGGCGAGCTTTATCAGACGTATGATTCCGATCGCGATCGGCAGCTGGTTTTTCGGCGTCTTTTCCGCATTTGTTTTTGGTTTTAATCTCATTAAAATTGCCGTAAAAAAGAAAATGCGCAGCACAATTGAAAAGGGCACGGATGGAAATTATAAAGAAATTACCGTCGAATTTGAAAAAGGTTTATTCCGGGCGCGCGGCACATGGGTTGATAAAGTTTATGTCCAGGTTGCACTGTGGGGAATGTCCGCAATCGCTTTTGTGGGCGTTTGGATATTTTTTTCAGGCATCCTTCCGCCGATAGCTTCAATGTTTGTGGTGTTGCTCACGATCGTTAATACGGGTGACGGCCAAACAATGGCGGGCCTCTTTAGCACACCGGGATTTAGCGACTCCTTTCGAGAACACCATTTCTTTACCTGGTTTTTTGAATATATCGGCGGTGGAATCGCGTCATTAGGCCCGCTTTTTGTCATTTTAACTGTGCTGATTGTTATTTATAACATGATTGAATTAAGAATCGCGCGTTCCCGGACAGAAAAAACAGAGGGGCTGCGTGAAATTTTAAAGGATGCGTATAATCTTTCTGATCTTATTGCCGCTCTTCGTAGTCCGGCAACACCCAATCAAAAATTTAAGGGTGCCATCGAAATCCAAAATCGTCTTGCGGATGAACTGGTTCAAATTCAATCTCGTTTGCGCGATGCGGATGTCCTCGACGCGGTAACTTGGGAAAATGACGCAGTGCTTTATACTTTGTTTCCGCGGAGCGGGCGTTTTAGCCTGGGACTTAATTTTTATAAGCTGCCGCTTTCACTCCGTAATCAAATAATCGCTATTATTAAAAATGAAGTTGATCCTGTTAGGGCAACGGTATTTTCTATTCCTGATTTGACGAATGCCGCCGCGGCCGCGCCCGCGTCAACACTACCGGCTCCAAGCGCGGCTATTTCTGCGGCCGACGCTTCGAGCGTGGCGCGGCATATTTTAGATCAATTGCAAAGCCGTCGTAGTCGTAGTGAAGCCCGTGATTTAGAAAAGGAATTACAGGCGCTTGTGATCGCCTATTCCGCGTCACTTAAAACGGATGATGCCGGATTCGTAACCGCGGGTTTTGACGCTTTAATTCGTCAAATCACGGTTGTTGAGCTCGCAAGTGGTGCTGTGGCTCTTTCAGCCGAACAATTTGTTGATGTCATGAAAAGAGTCGTAAACGCGCATAGAACAATGCCAAATTTTGACTTTGTCCGTGGATCCGTGATTGAAAAAGCATTCGGCGAAGTTTCATCAGCATCTGCTGCTGTTCAACCGGCTGCAAATGAGCAATCACAAAAAAATCCGCGCAAATTGGGAAGAACATGGGTTGTGGCGGGAGTTTCTCTGATCGTGGCGGGTGGATCTTTATTTGGGATGGCGTTAACTGCGGTCATATTAAATGTGCCATTGTTGGTAGTTACAGGGGCAGTTGCCTTCGGTGGCGGGGTTATTTTTGCGATAGGGTTTTTCAAATCAAAATTATCGCGCGCACCACCGGTGGAAAACAGACAAACGTTACAACCTCCCGCACCAAAGGTAAAAACAGGATTTAATTGGCAGCGCGCCGCAAAAATAACAAAGCCGATTTCCGCAGGAATGGTAGTGTTATCAATTGCATACTTTATTTTTGCAAGCAACCCACCCATGCTGTTAGTTGTAATTGCGCTTGGAATGGCTGCTCTTGGTACCGGTTTGTTTGGCGCCGCAATTATAATTTCTTCCGAAAATGAAGAAAATATTGTCACGGTAGCTGAAACTCCCGCACCTGCGACTGCCGACACGGCCGACGAAGCTCAGCCGACGAGCCTAAGGAAAATAGTTCTCTACAGTATTCTTGCGGCTAATCTTTTGGGGGTTGCTGTATACATAGCCCTAGATTTTTTTAGAGGAAAAGGCGTCACTGTTCCAGCAGAAGCTGTGAGAGTTCCTGAGGTCGCGCCAACTGTTGTTGACACTGTAGCGCCCGTTGTTCAAGGGCCCGGATTTTGGGCGGCACATGGTTCGGATATTTTATTGTATGGCGGGTTGGCATTAGGCTTAGGGGCTGTCATTTTAAGTATTCGTCATTTCGGTTGGAAAAGAACATTCGTGATTGGAGGCAATGCCGTCGCCGGGCTTGCCTCATCTTATATGCTTCTGAACCCGACTGTGGTTGCTACTGTTGCCGCATGGAGCGCTGAGTTTATTGCGTGGGTGCCAGTCGCCGCCGCTTTCACTCAATTTCTTCTGTATTTACCGATCATCATTGGCGGGATTTTTACCGCTCAGGATATTTCCCAATTAAGTCTGCCTAAGCGTATCGGATACGTTGCCTTGATCGGCGTTGCTTTATATTACGTTTTCGGAATCACGATTCCTTTCCTGGTAATTTGGGGCCTCTCGGTGATTGGGCTTTCTTATTTTGGTAAGAAAATTTCTAAATTGTGGCACGCACTTTTCACTAAAAAAGCAGAATTACCGGCGTCGCCGGCGATAGAGTCTTTGGAAGTTGAAAAAATAATTGATATCCAAGTTCCAAAAAGCGGCGAAAGCAGCTATGGAGATTTTTCAAAATTCACTGTTTATTCAAAAACGATGACCTTTGATGAAAATGATGAAAGACAAACAAGACTGCGGTTCGTTAAAAGATGGGATAGGGGTGACATTAAACAAAAAACACCCTACGCGGTTACGATTGTAAGCGGTGGAAAGCTATATAATTATTTTGCAATAACAGAAGGCTTAATAACTATTGTTTATGAAGATGAAACTGGCAACCCAGAAATGGCAGTTTTAAGTTTTGAGTTGCAAGCCCCGAGTGCGCCAACAACCGCGCCACAAGCCGAACTTTCAACCCCCCCCCGCCGTTCCGAACAGCGTCTTGGTGCCGCTTTACAATCTGTGGAAAGCTTGCGTTTGAGCGAATTAATTGGCGGATATTTTCAGGCGAATACAGCCTCGAACGTTGCAAGTAATGTGACGGTGACTTATGAATGGTTAGATGTAGACCCTGCCAAACAGCGCGATTTCATTACCGCTTTATTGACGGTTGCTAAACAAGTTGAAATTATTGGGACAACACTGAGTCTGCAGGAATTAGGACTCCTTGATTTAGAGGGGCGCGTAACCGTCGATACGAAACACGCATCGGTTGATGCTGCGATTGCGGCAATTGAAGCGAATGTAGGTATTGACAGTATCGCGGCTTATCACGGATTGACTTCTGTTTATGCAAATGATTGGGAGCGTTTATTGCTGAACCAAGAGGTGTCTGCACTCGTTCGAAATTACCGTATCGTGATTACAAGTGCTGCTCGTTTTGGTAAACGGTCAGCGCCGCTTGATACGATCATGGATCAGATGGAAGCAGAATTTATTAGAGCTGAATTGACCGGCCGGTCAGCATAAGCGAACAATGACTGCCATGTCAGACGTATGCAGCATTACTTGATCTCGCTGAATACAAATTATAAAAAATTAGATCATTGACTAGCATCGGGAATTAGAAATTGAACTAAAAATATAAAAAATAATTACAAAATATAACCAAATTCGCCTTGAAAAATACAAGCTTGCTGTTACATTTTTGGCATTATTTCCGGGCTTAAATTTAAGCCGTTAAAATCAAATCAAACAATGAAAACCAAAAAATATAAATTTAAAAAAGCCGGAATAGCGTTATTAACCGCTTTTTGCATGCTGACTTCCGGCGTGAGTTACGCGGCTCCCGTTGCGGCCGTTGAAGCGCCGTTTGCGGCTAGCGTGCTCTTACGCAATGCTTCAGAGTTTTCGGTTCCGTCTTCAATCGGAAAAATTGACTCCTGGCATCCCGGTATTGAAAAAACAATTCTACATATTCAAACCGCTCACGGAAACTTCCAGGCGCAAAAAAATATTCAGGCCATTTTAGAGCATCTTCAGAAAATCTATGGAGTGAAAACGGTTTTGCTTGAAGGCGCCTGGGACCAACTTGATCCTTCCATTTTAAATTTCCTCCCTGAGGATCAAAAACAAAACAAAGCCGCGTTGGACGCTCTCACTCATTGGGCGATTGTCAAAGGGCCGGAACTTTATTTGGCTGACCATGCGGATTCACGCGGATATGGCATTGAAGATAAAGACCTTTATTTGCAAAACGGCCGTGATTTTGCGGCAGTGATTCGCGCAACACAAGGAAGCGATGATTTTTTAAGTCAATTGGATCAAGCCGTCGAGCGGGCGCAAATGAAATATTTACCCGGTGATGCGCGCGCATTTTTAAAGCGCAGCGAAAACCAGGATTCAGGCCAGCTGGCTCTCGATGTTTACCTGCGGGAACTTCAGGCTCTCGCGGTCAAGACGCTGCGAATGGATTTATCCGCGTCCGAGTGGCAGTATCTTTTTCCGGGGCTTGTGCGTTATTTTACGATTCAAAAACTCGAACAACGCGTTGTTCAAAAAAACCTCAGCCAAGAAGAAAGTCGTTTTTTAAAAGCGGTTTCATTTTATCTCGCGCCTTCCGACGTGTCGGAACTTAAACAGCTTTTTAATCTGAAGAATTTAAGCGCTCAATTACCCGAAGGCGATACACGGCGTTTTTTTGAGCAAATGACAAATGCCTTGCCCCAAAACTTTAACTACAAGGCTTATCCGTCGATTTGCGCGTTTATCGGTATTTTGATTTTGAAAAGTGAAATATTGCCGGAGTCGTTTATGCCGGAAATCGAAAAACTGAGAGATGTGATTTTGAAGCGCATGGCGCCGTCGCATGATGCGGAGTTTGTCTTCGGGGTAGTTAGGGATTTTAGGCTGTTAAAGAAATTGTTCGCATTGCAGCTCTTGCCGCAGGACTTCGTGCATCTGCAGGTACATTCGCTTTTGCCCTCGGTATTGGCACGCCGGCTTTTTAAAGACGGAATTGCGGAACCAAAAGATTTTAGTCACCTAAACGAACTGGATGTCCTTTATGCGCGCGCGATCAAGTTTTACCAGGGTGCCAAACAGCGCGATCAGGCTATGCTGCGGGGAATCGAAAAGCGCCTTCAAGAAACGAACGCGGACAAAGTTGTGGTTGTTACGGGTGGTTTTCATGCCCAGCCATTCAAAAAGTATTTTGAATCGAAGGGTTATTCGTATGGGCTCGTAACTCCCAAGATTACAGAGATTGATAAGGCCGGATACAATCATTATTTGGAAACAGCGCTCGCTTTTATGGGTAATTCGGCAAATGGTTCATCTTCCTCAGCCAAGATTGAGAATTCGACTTGGGAAACAGGGTCAACTATATCTCCCGAAGCTTTGGCTGAGCCTGGTGTGTCTGAGAGATTAAGCGGCTTGATCGGTACCGCTCTTGCAGCAGGAAGTTTGGCACGCATTGCGCCGAGAGTTAAATCGGGTTTTTCACGCCCTTTTTCAGCAGGGGCTGCTGCAGTTTCGTCTTTACGCCGCAATCTAGGGGCTGAGTCAATTTCCCGTTCTTCGGCTCGGGGGGATCGTTCCCAAAAGCAGAGTGTTAACCGTAGTGAAAGTCGGAAAGAATTTGAATTTTTTTGGGGGGAAGGCGGAGTGAGAGAACCTCTTGCGGCAAGTGAATCGCCTGTTCTGACCCATAGTCAGCAGGTTTGGCGGGAAATTGAAGCAAATGCACCTGATGCGGTCGAGCTAATCCGCGATTATGCCGTCAGAGTAAGCAGGGAAAATGGTTGGGTTGGTATTAGCGAAGTGAATGGCTTGTTTGTTCATCCTTCTGTGACAAGTGCGCAAATTGTAAGTTGGGTACGCAACGTTGGAATTCGTGACGAGCACCTGCGAGCCGGGGCAGCGCCGGGAAGATTAACGGTGAAAGTTGCCCACCAGAAAACACTTGATTTTTTGCCGGCCTTTTTTGAATTTGATCAAAAAATTGCAGTAAGAGGTGCTCAGGGAACTTTGGAAGACTTAGTGGCCTTTGTCACGGAAAAAGGCGGGGACAATCGAGATGTCGACATATACTTTCATAATGAAATTGTCTCGGACAATGTTCCTATTTTGAAGTTGGCGCGGAGGATTATGATTTCACGTATGGGTGTTCCTATTCCGTTCGCCGCTGTATTTGGGTTTGCAGTGGATATTGCAACTGATCCGCTGATTGGAGATCCGGCATTGCTCAAAGAATTGCAAAAAAGATATATTAAATGGCCTGCTTACTATGCGGATTGGTCTAAATTTTCTGCTAGCACTGAGCATGGAGCTCCCTACTCACCTCATTTAGGGAAGTATGTTACTGATTCTGTGTTTTATCAGCTCAAGAGATTACTGAAGCCGAATGTAACTGCAGATCCCAATGCAAGATATGCACAAGCAAAAAAAATTATTACGCGTTTTGAAATGCTTTTATTTGATTATTGGAAACTCACACATGATGTCAAAAAAAAATCTGTCCGTGAGCATTCCGATGACGTAGTAAGGAATTTTGTTTATACACCGGTTAACTCAAGGGTGGTTCCCAGTGCGGATCTCCGCTCTTTTACTGTGGAAAAAGTTGAAGCAGCACCGGCAGATGCTGCAGCTGTTGCTGCCACACCGTTGATTCGGTCGGAAGTGCGTAAAGATGCGCTGGCGAACTTTATTGTACCTAAGAATCCGCGCATTGGAGTTGAAACCACGCACACAGGCACCAAACGCGAAATAAAATTTCGAACAAAGGAGAACGCGGAAGGCCGGACTCTTTTTACCATGATCAGCGAATTCAATAGAAACAAGGGATCAACAAAGCATGAGTTTTTTGGTTATGGGATTACACCGATTATGGTGATGAAAGAGCAAACGGGAGACGAAACAAACCGGGACTGGAATGATATTTTAGAAGAGCTTGAAGACGGTGTCGATCCAGATACCGGAATTCCTTACCGTGATGGTATTATGTCTGGCAATACTTATAATCGGCGTATGGCGGTGGACGCTGTGAAGGCTCAAATTGCCGAATACGAAATACATGCTCGCCGTAAAGCAGAAACCATGTCTGAATTTAGTGATGCGCGGCTTTATGTAAAAGGTAAAAAAGGTTTCGGATTTAAAGATGTTGAAGGAGTTGATACGATTGACAGTCAAGGCAAAGTTACGTTCGGTATGGCTCTCGTCGAAGAAGACGGTAAGCAGAGAATTGTGGCTGAAACGGCTTTTCTTGAGCAAATCCATGCCGCTGGTAATCCGCATCAAATGCTGCGCCGCGCCTTTGTTCATCTTATTTATCAGGGAACGCACGAAGAAAACGCCATTGCGGAGTTTGATTATTACAAAAACAAATTTGACGCAACTATTTCTCGTAAACTGCGGGTCGATGTCGAAACAGTTTTCCATAATTTGGTTCAGCGTCAGTTGGCGGAGCAGCCTGCAACGAGTGATCTCCAGGTTTTAGATCAATGGAAACTGATTGCCAAAGAATTTGAACGCAAGACCCGTGAATCGCTGTGGGAAATCGGTATTAAGCTGCTAAACGGAAAAATCAAATTACAGCGAGTTCGCTGGAACGAAAATGACCCGGATTTTTCTCAACCTGATCCGACTTATACTGGCGAAGCCGCTAAAACCGGCCAAACTAAAGTCGGCGTTTATGCGTCGGCATTGAATCCTTTGCATATCGGCCAATTTGAACCAGTCTTGCGTGCTATTGCTCAGTTGGATATTTCTGAAGTAGGGGTAGTTTTGCACGGCTTCGAATACCGTAAACCTGGTACCGGTCTTAATCAAACTTTTGAAGAACGTGAAGAAATGGCAGCGGGGTGGATCAAGCTATTCGGTGGCCTTTTAAGGCTTTCGAAAGTACTAGACCGTTCGCAGGCGGATGGCGAAACAAAACTTGAAAAACTGATCGAAATAAATGGCGGGCGTGAAGGCGAAACCGAATTCGTTTATGTGGGATTGGGCGGCGATCACATGCATATGGTCGCCCCGGATAAAATGAATGCCGAAGGTTTCCGTACGCCAAAAATGGATCAACCGTTGGCCGCAAATCCGGAGGAGCCACTGCCCCCCAAAGTGCCGCAGTCCGATACGGGTACTAAAATTTTGGTGAATATACGGGACAGGCAAGCAGAGCACATGCGAATGAATCGGATTAAAGTTTCGTTGTCGGTGAATTTCCGGGAATTGTGGGAAAGTTTGCCGATGCATATCGAGGAAGAGGAAATGGTCAGGCGCATCGATTCCGGCGATATTCAGCCGTCAGGGCATATTAATTTATTCGGAACGTCTTCGACCAAAATCCGTAATTATTTTGCCGGTATCGTTGATCCTTCGACAGGACAGCTACCGGATATTACGCATTTGCCGCTCAGCATTAAAGAATACGTTTTGACGCACGGACGCTATCGTGGTTGGATTGTGGGGCTGCCGTGGGCATTAAAAAGACTGGCCGCGCGTGATTTTTCCCAGCTTGAAAAAGATATTGCTTTATTAAACCATTGGCTAACAATCGAAAGAGAACATGGTAAAGAACCCACAGCCGTTGAAATGGCGCAAATGTTTTCATTTTCCTTGGAAGATGTGCGCCGGACATTTAACTTAATTCCCGGAACGCCTGAAGCAGTTGAAGCCAACCAGGCAGTTTTATTCAAAGGCGATATACTTGATTTGTCACCAGTTGATGTGGAAAAAGCAATCACTTTTACGCATCTTGATCGCAACATTAATGTTGTAGTCGGTGAGCGGTTTACAATCGGAATTTTTGATTTGACCGAATGGATTAAACAATTGGGCGTTCAACAAGTCGCGAATGCCCTATTTAGGACATTGGGAATCAGTTTGGAACTGTCGCTCAGTAGCGTTGTTGAATCTTCTGATAATCCGATTACTGCTGCGGAAATTCTGGGTGCGCTTGCTGATAAACCCGAGGTGAAGGCTGCGATTGCTGAAAATTTAGCCAGGCAGGGTGTTCTGGCGCGTGCTGCTACAGAAATCCCGACTGTGGTGATTGAGCTGGAGGGATTAAAGCCGGAGGAAATCAAAAAATTAGGAAATGCACTTTCGCCTAAAACGCACTTAATTTTGGCGGGGGCAAATGCGCAGGGTTTAACCCAACAAGATTTTCCCATGTTGACAATCTCCTACGCAGAAACGGTTGCAGCGGCAGTCGAAGAACACAGATTGACTTCAGCGACGGGGTTCACCGGGATGTCCGAGATTTTGCGAGCCAATATGACCGGTACCCAATATAAAACACTAGCCGCTCTTTTAGAGGCTCCGAGTGCATCCGTTGTGGCCAGCCGCAGCGAATTGCGGCGACTTATGCTTACGATTGTTGCCTTAACATCGTTGCTGCAGTCGATTTTTGCAAGCGTTCGAGCCGAAGCAGCATTTCAACACGCCGCTTAAGATTTACACGCTAAAAGCCCTGGGTTTTTTACTCAGGGTTTTTTTATTTCATTGAGGACTGAGCAACTTTGCTCTGTCCTCAATGCTGCGAAGCATTCTTCCGCTTGGTTCTCTCCCTAAGATCAGTTAAAATCCCTCTCTTATGAAGAAGCTTAAAATCGCGATCGCTCAAATGAATCCCATCGCGGGGGATTTGACGGGCAACGCCGCTAAAATAATTGATTGGGCGCAGCAAGCCGCCGCTCAGAAAGCCGACTTGATCATTTTCCCCGAAATGTCTTTATGCGGTTATCCGATTTGGGATTTAGCGAATCATCCGGATTTCATCGCGGCATGTCAGTCTGCCGTTTCAAAAATTGCCGCTGAAACCAAACCGCTGGATATTTCCCTGGTCATGGGAGGAATCAGCGTATCGGAAAAGGAGCGTGGCTCGTGGTCCGTGGCCCGTGGTTCGCGAATTAAGGTATTTAATTCGCTTTTTTGGATTGAAAACGGCAAGGTTTTTCTGACTTACCACAAACGTCTTTTACCGACTTATGATGTCTTTTTGGAAGATATTTTTTTTGAGCCGGGAACCAAGCCCGGTATCGTGAAATCCCGTCTGGGAAAAATCGGTGTCACGGTTTGTGAAGATATTTGGGATAAGACTTATGCCTTAAAGCCACTGGCGGAAATCAAAAAGGCGAAGCCTGATTTTGTGATTAATATTTCCGCATCGCCTTTCTTCGCGGGCGGCAGCCAAAAGCGCCGCGAACTTGTCAGCGGCCATGCGAAAAAATATAAACTTCCCATTGTGTATGTCAATCAAACGGGCGCGCAGGAT
>JAYSWD010000110.1:0-14141 GCA_043718225.1 Candidatus Omnitrophota bacterium | reverse complement strand
TCCTTCAGCCTCACTTCCGGTCCGCGCCTCAATGTATCTTTTTTTGCCCAACCCGATGACAGGATTAGCATTCGGATTATTGGTGTAGACGCTGCGGTTACTGTGGAATATTTTAAAGAAACTGCTTCCGCAAAAGACGCGCATGTGTTGCTTGAAAAAGCATTGGCGGCCGGAACACCCCTTACAGACAGAACAGCGCGCCAAGCTTTTGAAGAACATACCGGCAAACTTCAGCGTTCCGAAGCGCGGACTACAGGTGCGACGCCTTTGTTTAAGAATCCCCGGGCGTGGTTATTGGGAGCGTTTGCGGCAGTTGGGGTGTTTTTTTTAGCCCAAGTAGTTTATGCCAAGCTTTTAAAGCCGGGCTGGGATGAGCAAGCAGCAGCTCAAGACCGGGCCCGTGCCGAGCAAATTCAGACGATCGCAAAGGCATTTCAGCTTTCTGATGAGCAAGCTGAACAAATCCATCCTGATATCATGCTTGGCCTTTTTAACTATGGTAAAAAACATCCCGAAGCGACCTTGGCTTCTTTTTTAGATGATCCATCTGCCATGCAGAAGTTTTTGGATAGCCGTCCGGAGACTTCCCAAAGAATTCAGCAAGCAAGACCCGTTTTCGTCCGCTCCGAATTTCGGGTAGACAACCTTGTAAAAGCACAAAAGGCAGCTGTGCTGGGATTCGATGTTTTTGTAGAAGCATCCAAGCGGTTAGGAAATGTACTGGTTGTTAGTATCCCGTTGGAAGATCTCGTCCGTGCCATTCAAGCAAAGAGTCAGCCGCTTATTGCGCAAGACATTCGACAAGGTATTCAATTATTGATTGCAGCGGGAGTGATTCATACCTCGCTTGTCGAAAACGATGGGCGCGTTACTTTTAGCTTGTCTGGCAACGACACGGCTTTCGATGGAATTCGGCTCGGTTTAGCATTTGCCGGCAAGAATGCTAAGCAAATAAAAATGGTGCGCGATTATCTGAGCCGTTATATGCCCGGTCCCGATCCTGTGCGTCTCAGGACGGATTTATGGACTATCACCGACGAAGCTCGGAAAAATATTTTTCATCAAAAGAAAGATGATTTTTTTACGGCTCGAATTTTGGGCCGTCCGAGGATCTCAAATGCTTTGGTGGGAGTAAAAGGCAGGAAATGGATTCAGTTTGAGCGAAAATCCGCCGGTGGCGCTATTACAATAACCGTTGTGGGTCGTGCCGAAGAGTGGGTCTTGTATAGTATCGCCAAAGAGCTTCAGGCCGAAGTTGCGAAACTTGATTCCGTTGGCGGCAATTTTACCGTTTCACGTCCCGTTGATGGTAAGGGACAACACATTATTACTCTGACCGGCCTCCGCCGCTCCGAAATGCGGTTTGTGGAGTTGGCAGATGCGGCGCGCGAACAACGGTGGATTAGCGCATCAGCCTTAACAAATATACAGACATGGCAAGGCGCTGAATATCAATTAGCGCACGCTGAATTGGACGCGCAATTTGAAGCGGCGGGTCAAGATTCTGCCGCATGGAAACTAATTGATGATGATTGGTACACGATTAAGGCCGCGGGGACGGCGGGAATGCGCGGCAAGCGGGGTTGGGGAACAAACAGCATTAATATTTACACTATCGGCAAGTTTGGTTTCGCGCACGCGGATTTAATCGCGAGCGCGGAATTTCAAGACATTCTCAATAGATTTGATCCTGAAATTGCGGGTGCGCAGCGCGCGGTTGTTTTGGGCGGGGATTCACGTAGAGGATCTTTCGATCCAGTCACAGGCGGACCCGGATATCTTTTAAAACTAGCGGCGCTTTTCCATGCAAGTAAAGGCACCAAGTCTTTCGTCTACAAAATTCCGGTTTCAACGCCGCAGCTTGCCTGGTCAACTCATCACTTGGATGTGGGCAAGGGAACTCGGATTGTTTCAGGAACTATGGTCACGGCGAGCCATAATCCTCCTTCTGACAACGGCATGAAACCCTATAAGCCGGACGGTTCTCAATCGACAGGTCTCTTTGCTGATTATCTGAAGGCGAGAATTGAATCGGCAAGAATTGCTGATATGGCTGACCTTCGATATGACGGTATACCGGTACTTGAACAAATTGATGCTGCTTTTGACCAGGCGATTCAGAATGGTGATATTGAATTAATCGGCGGCGATGATGATAAATATAATGCCGATGAACTTTTTATTCAGGAAGAATTGAAAGAAGCGCTTTATACGATTGGCGAGGCTTTTGACAAAGGATTTATTGATCTCAAGACGGCAAAAATTGTCATTTCGCCTCTTCATGGCGTGTCCCGGCATATTTTAGAAAAAATTCTTCACCGTCGAGGCTTGAGATCTGATCAATTGATTTGGGTGCAAGACAATCCCGATCCAGATTTCACGACCGCAAAAGCTCCGAATCCTGAATCTCCGAAGGCGCGTGAATTTGCCTTGAAAGTTGCCGCTGAGAAAAATGCGGATCTTATTATTTGGACAGACCCCGATTCAGACCGGCCCGCAGTTGCGTCCAAAAAACATTTAACCAATGCCGCGACCTCGGTAGATGATTATGAGTCTTTTAACGGCAATCAACAGTTGGCGATGATGACTGAATTTCTGATTCAAGAACTTAAAAATTTAGCAGCAAGGCAAGCACCTGTTAATGAACAAAGCTCCGCTCGCGCGCAAAAAGCCGTTGAGATTGTGAGAAATCTCAAAAAGCTTTGGATGGCAAGCACAGTGGTATCAGGTGACTTGGCAAAAGTGATTGCGCGCGCCCAGGGTATTGAGGTTGTGGAAACACTCACCGGCTTTAAATATATCGGCGACCAAATCCAAAAACGCGCGGCCGAAATTCAAAAGGCGGCCGGTTTGAGTGAGAGGCAGTGGCAGGCGCTCGATCAAAAACAAAAAATTGAATTGGCACTCAAGTACTCGCAGTATTTTCTTAAAGGCGGGGAAGAATCGCTCGGGTCACTTACAAGTGACGGTGCGCATGACAAAGATGCCATTGCGGGCTCTGCGTGGTTTATCGAAATATCTGGCCGTTTGCGAAAGCAGGGTATTTCGCTTTCGCAGTATTTGGAAAATATTTATAAAAAATACGGCTTTTTTTATGAACCCTTTCCTTTGAAAACAATGGGCAAAGTTTATGCCGGTGTGGAATTTTCCGAAGCCGACGCCATGGATATTATCAAAGCAGATGACGGACAGCCAAGCATTTTAGGGAATTTACGCAAAAATCCTCCGGCTGAAATTGCGGGCAAAAAAGTAATTGCCGTGCTTGATTTTCAAGCGCAAGTAGCCAAAGCCGCCGATGGAACACTTTTGTACGACATGCATCAGGAGGGACTTGTAACTTCAATGACTCCTAATATTCCCGACGTAATTTATCAAGCTCTCATAGCAATGGAACAAAATTTGCCGGAAGCATTGCGCAGCTCTGAATTTGCTCACAACTTAGTGGGACTGCCTTCTTTCCGTCATGCGGACGGCGAATATCTTCCCAACGAAAATTTTATCATGCTGATTTTGGAAGGCGGCGAAAAAGTCATTCTCCGTCCGTCCGGGACAGAACCGGTCGTGAAATTTTATGTTAATTTACGCGGCAACTACGATGATCGTGCCCGCATCATTGCTTTTGGCAGCGAGGTTCAGGAATGGGCCGACGACTATGCCGTTGCCGCTGCCCGTGAACGGTTTCCGCAAAGATTTCGCTCCGAAGCGCGGACGAACGAAAAAAGAGTCGGCGTTGTTAAATATGGCACCCAAGGTAATCAGCCGGCCAAAACGGCTGTTCGACCGACTCAGGTAGCTGCCCGTTCGCGTGTGGCGACAGTTGCTCCGGGTGGAAGCGGTGCAACTGCGGCTTCAATTGTTGTCGCCAGCGGGATGACGCAGCGTTCTGAAAATCGGGCGACAGTTTTTAAAATTTCAGATGCGTTTGAAGTGTCGAAAGCGGAAACGAATGCCGAAAGCGGGACCTATCCCGGGTCTTACTTGTTACCATTTTTGGAGCGAATGCCGGAACGATTCAGATTTTATAAAGCGCTTCCTCAGAATATTAATTTTGTTCATCCTATCGATGAGGGGGACATAGGAGCAGCAACTTTTTTTGCGGCTATTAACACAGCATCAAAAGTAGACACAAGCAGTCTAGGTGCGGTGAAGGCAAGAAGGTTCAAATACGAGGAAGAGTTTACTGGAAAAGAATTGTTATTTATCTACGATACTGATGCACAAGAAATCCATTCCATTTTTTCCCTTGATTCCAGAAACAGAATCGTGGGGGGGATTATGTTCAAGAAGTTGCCAAGTGACATAGGAAAGCCCGACCGACCGTTTCCGTTGGATGCAATTATGACGCAGGCGCTTGCTAGTGCTGGAGAGAGTCGGGTGCCTGCTAAAATTAAATATAATCCGCAGGCAAGAGATTTGGAGATTGATTTTAATAGCGTTGCGGAGCTCGCAAAGCAGGTTGGGCCGTCTTTGCCCGATGTTACGTTGAAGTTTAATAGCGGGTATACAGGGTCCCTAGATACGCCTATACCCGGGGCCGACGAAGCACATGAATTTGTTTTTGACGCGAATGAAGTGGCTTCGAATGGTTTAGATGAGCTTGTGCAAAATATCGTAGCGCTGCCCGGAAATACATTTATACAGCATGTTTACGATGAAATTAAAGCATCGGGCCGCATAGCATTAATTTTTGATGATAAAGACAGGCTTTTGGCAATTAAAGCCGCAGGGCGAGAAGACGCTATCGTTCTTGAAAAAAATTCGGGGCGAATTTCAGAAATAGTGACTGGGCTGGGAGGACGAACTGTGTCTTTGTTAGAAACGGTTCCTGCACCAATCAGCGGCTTATTCCGTTTTAGCGGTATCGATCACTGGATTACTTTCACAACGACCCGTTCGGAATTGCGTAAACGTGATAAAATCCCTGTTCCCCCCGGGAGTTCTGTGGGACAAGCTATTTTAGATTATTTTAGAGAGCCGCCTCGCAGAATGGCGGTAAATTCCGGCAGCTTAGCGCAATTTTATGGTGAAGCCGGACGAATGATTTTATGGTTTGGGCTCAACGGACAAGATGGCGAAACAGAAATTAGCATTTCAAAAATTGTTGACTCGATTGGCAAATCTGCCGGTGCAGATAGAATTAGAAACGCGGTTGACGGTCTTTTACGCAGCGCGGGGGGATTTGACGGCAAAAAAGTGACTACAGTTATTTTGACCTCCGTGCCAGCAAGTGCCAGAGATTTTACTTCTCGCAAATCTTCAGCGGCTTTAGAGGAGCGGCCTACGGCACGCAGCGAAGCGCGCTTATCGCAAAGAGTTTTTCTCACGCTTTTAGCCGTCTTTACGATGGGTATTATGTCTTCGCGCACGGCATCAGCGAATACACAGATTAATGAAGCTGCGCTCGCTTCAGAATACACTGCAACCGGAAATCGATTGATTACATCGGCGGATTTCGAAGCTGCAAGTCGAACGCAAGAAGCGACTATGCCCGGTGTGGCCAATAATCAAATTACGCATGGTCAAAAATTCGCTAAGCTTTTTGCGCAGACTCAGCCTGCATCGGCGGGAAAATTAGATGCAGCCATTATGTATTCAGCCTCCGACTTTGAATTTTTTGCGACCGAGAATACTTTGGCTTTTATGGCCTATCTTGAATCTTATGCCTCGCAAGGCCGTAAAATTGCCGTGGTGGGTAAGCGCGCGCAAATTTTAAAAGCCGCTCTTGCTCGCGTCAATAACCGTGTAAATGGAGTATCTGCCTTACGTGCCGCAAGCTTTCCGATAATTTTAAATCAAGTTGTTGTGACGCTCAAGCCCGGAACTGCAGAGCAATTCATTCAATCCAAGAATGGCGCTGTTGCCCTTTTTACTCTTAAAAGCGGCATGGGATTGAACCTCGGTTATCCCGTGAGCTTTGAAGGCGGCCTTCATGGGAAGGTTATTTGGGCGGTGGAATATGTTTCCCATGCATTCAGCAAAGCGCTTGAAGAAGTGAGCGGAATCGAAGATCCTGTTCTAAGGGCTCAGGAGTTGAAATCAAAGATTGGTCAATTAATTGATAAGTTCCGCATGCAAGGGAATCACTTTGTGGTTTCATCATTGACCGTATTATTGAACCGGCTTGCGAATGAGAAAATTTACGAAATAATGGCCTAAGCTTTCATTCTAAAACCCGCTGCCTTGAAAAGGGTGGCGGGTTTTTTATTTTCTCCGGCTGTGTTAGAATACCGCGCCTTAAAACAGACCTTTTGAAACGGAGATTTTGTGTTCAAAACGGCCGAAGAACAGCTGCAGATTATCGGTGAGGGAGTCGTTGACCTCATTTCGCGCGAAGAGCTGACCAAGAAGCTTGAATATTCGCGTTCTCAAAACAAACCTTTACGTGTTAAATACGGTGCCGACCCATCCGCTCCGGACCTTCATTTAGGGCATACTGTGCCTTTGCGTAAACTGCGTCAATTTCAGGATTTGGGACATCAGGTTGTCTTTATTATCGGGGATTTCACCGCACGTATCGGCGACCCCTCCCACAAATCAGAAACACGCCCGATGTTATCCGAAGAACAAATTAAGCAAAACGCGCTGACTTATCAGGAGCAAGTTTTTAAAATTCTCGATCAATCCAAAACGGAAGTGCGCTATAACTCGGAATGGCTCGCGAAAATGAGCGCGGTCGATTTTCTGACTTTAACTTCAAAATACACGATCGCGCGGCTGCTCGAGCGCGATGATTTCAATAAACGTTACAAAGAGGGGCGTCCGATCGCGTTGGTTGAGTTTATGTATCCCCTGCTGCAGGGCTGGGATTCCGTGATCGTGAAAGCGGATATTGAAATCGGCGGAACAGATCAAACTTTTAACCTTCTTGTTGGGCGTGAATTGCAAAGCCGTGAAGGCGCCGCGCAGCAAATTGTAATCACTTTGCCTATTATTGAAGGCACGGACGGTGTTCAGAAAATGTCAAAAAGTTTGGGCAATCATATCGGCGTGATGGATACTCCGCGGGAAATGTTCGGGAAAATTATGTCAATTCCCGACAACATGATCGAACGTTATTACCGTTATTTAAGCGCTTTACCCAAAACAGTCATTGAAGTGGTTGCGGCGGATTTGAAATCCGGTACCAATCCGCGCGATATTAAGGCGCGTTTAGGCGAGCGCATCGTTGAGCTTTTTCATTCGCCGGAAGCCGCGAGCCGCGCGCACCAGGAGTTTAACGAGATTTTTAAGAACAAAGGCCTGCCCGACGAAATTTCCGAATTCAAAATCAAAGAGCCGATGGATTTAATTTCTCTGCTTGTCCATTGCGGATTAGCGCCTTCCAAATCAGAAGCGCGCCGCGCCTTAGAGGCCGGAGCCGTAAAAATAAATCAGGAAAAAGTTTCAGATATAAAACTAGTTCTCGATTTATCAGCGCCTGTAATACTTCAAAACGGCAAACGAAAGTTTGCGCGTCTCGTACGAGCTTCTTAATAATGACTTCGATTCTCCAGGTTGATCAGGTTTCTAAAAAGTTTACCTCTCTTCAGGCTGTCAAAGATCTGACGCTTTCACTTTCATCCGGAGAAATTGTTGGTTTTCTGGGCCCCAACGGCGCCGGTAAGACCACGGCCATGCGCATGATTTGCGGTTATTTTCCGCCCTCCTCGGGCCGGATCGTCATCGACGGCATCGATATGCATGACGACCCTAAATCCGCCAAAAAGTTGATCGGTTATCTGCCCGAAACGGTCAGCCTTTATGGTGATATGCGAGTGCACGAATACCTCCATTTTGTCGCGGCAGTAAAAGGTGTCGGCTTCCTAAAACGTGGAAAACAAGTCGCCGAAAAAATAGAACAATGCGGATTGGGCGAGGAGCGCAAACGCTTGATCGGGCGGCTCTCAAAAGGTTTTAAGCAGCGTGTCGGGTTGGCGCAGGCGCTTTTGGGCGACCCCAAGCTTTTGGTTTTGGATGAGCCCACATCGGGGCTTGATCCGAAACAAATTTCTGAAATACGTTCCTTGATCCACAGCCTGAAATCCGGCCGCGCGGTTTTATTTTCAACGCATATTCTTCCCGAAGTAACCATGTTATGCAATCGTGTTGTCATGTTGAATAAGGGCCGGGTTCTTGCGAGCGGAACGGTTGAAGAATTGGAAGCGCATTTAGCGGAGGACTTTCAAATCCAAGTCACCATTTTGGGGCGCACAAAAACTTCCGAAGCCCTTGCGATACTGAAAGAAATCGAAGGGCTTAAGGACATCAACTTTATTGTTTCCGACAGCGAGCAGGTGATGATAACCTGCCGGGCGCCCGTTCAGCTTGAGTTTCGAAATGTGATTACGGAACGGCTTTCTAAACAGGGAATCGCCGTGATTGAAATTAAACGCGAACAATTAACTTTGGAAGAAATCTTTCTTAAATTATTGAAATGAAATGAGTACACAATTTACGGAGTACAGCGACCGTAAATTGTTTGTACGAATTTCATCCCCGCAAAGGCGGGGATCCAGAGGAATGCTAGATTCTCGCGAAGGCGGGGATCTAGAGTGAACGATGGGTGTCATTCCTGCAAAAGCAGGAAGCTGAGATCCCGGATCAAGTCCGTGATGACAGCAATTAAAAAGGTCGCTAAGGACTAAATGAACACACAATTTGCAGAGCAAGCGACCGTAAATTGTTTGTACGAATTTCATCCCGGAAAGCGCGAAGCGGTTATCCGGGATCTAGAGTTACAAAGACTGGATCCCCGCCTTCGCGGGGATGACACTGCGTGTCAGACTTCTGCTTTCGCAGGAGTGACAACCGGTAAAAAATGATAAAAGAGTTGTCATGAAAAACATTTTATTTTTAGCGCGCAAGGAATTTTCCTCTTACTTTCACACCTGGACGGGCGTGTTTGTGACGCTTTTCTTTTTTCTGGTTTCGGGGCTTTTCTTTTCACTGCTCCTGTTGGGTTATGCCAAAATTTCCATGAATCCGGGCAGTATGAATATGGAAGAAATGGGACTGAATCAAACCAACTATATTTTTGGTTCGTTCTATATGAACTTATCTACCTTGCTTATTTTTATTGTGCCTATTCTCACGATGCGCGGTTTTGCCGAAGAAAGGCGCGACCAGACCCTCGAGCTTTTGTTTACTTATCCGTTGTCCGATTTTGAAATTGTGATGGGCAAGTTTTTGGGTCAAGTCTGGATGTTTGAATTGCTAGCGGTTCCGCTTTTAGGTTATGGCTTAGTCGCGCAAATGGCCGGCGCCGATTTCGATTGGCGCGTTGTTTTTCTGGCATTTATCGGGTTTTGGATGCTAGGCCTTTGTTATTTGTCTTTAGGTTTTTTTATATCAAGTTTAACGAAAAGCCCCGTGTTGTCGGCAGTTTCGACGTTTGGTGTTTTTCTTGTTTTTTGGGTTTTAGAATGGGCGGCAAAGATTTCTGAGGGCAGGATGGCGTTGATTTTTCAGGAGATTTCGCCCCTCGATCATTACCGCTACTTTACTTTGGGTCAGCTCCATTTTCAGCATGCTGCGTATTTTGTTCTTGTCGGATTTTTCTTTTTGACTTTATCAGTGCTATCCATTTCCACGCGCAACTGGAAAAGCTCATGAAAAAGATGTTGAAAAAGTTCACCTGCTTCGTTGCGCACGGCACTTCTTCGTGCGGCGTATTTCTCCATACGCCTCCTCAGGCGCTTGCGCGCGCCTTGCATCTGAAGCTATTTGAACACTTTCTGACGGGCGAGGGGGCTGCATGAAACAGCTTTGGTACCGCTTTCAACTTTTACTGATCACGTTGCTTTTTACCGCAAGTATTGTGCTGGTTTACCTGGCCATCAGAAAAATTGATTGGCATTACGACTTGACGCATGAAAAAATACATTCGCTTCCCGAAGAGACGGTGCGTGTATTAGGCGAGCTTGCCGCGAAGCCGTTAGAAATTATCGCCTTTTATCCCAAGGATGACCCGTCGCGCGAAGCTTTGACGATTTTTCTTAAGCAATGTCAGTCTGCGCACCCGCGTTTTCAGTTTAATTTATATGATCCTGTCCGCCGCCCGAAATTGGCCGAAGAATATGGCGTCGAGCAAAACTATACGACAATTATTCGCTCGGGAAAGCAGGAAGAACGGATTTATAATTTCACGGAAGAGTCGTTCACTAACGCGCTTTTCAGGCTGGCACATCCGCGGAAACTGGATGTCTGTTTTGTGACGGGCCATCAGGAATTAAATATCAAGAGTAACGAGCGTAACGGCGCGGTGACTTTCGTCAAAAATATTCAAAACGGTGAAATCAGTATTCATTCGATTGTGCTGGCCCGCGACGGCATCCCCGATTCTTGCAATGTCACGGTGATGGCGGGGCCTCACACTGAGCCCGCGCCGGATGAATTTGAAAAGCTGCGCAAAGCGTTTGAAAAGGGCCGCAGCCTTGTTTTTCTAATCGATCCGATGGACCTGGGCGTGGGAAGAAAGTTTATTGATTTTTTTAAAACCTTTGGCGTCGCGGTGGGTGAAAATGTACTGGTCGATAAAGCCAGCCGTGTCGTGGGCGGAGATTTTCTGATGCCCTCAATCATGACTTATTCGAAACATGAATCAATGAAACGCATGCGCGACCCTACTTTTTTTCCCGTCGCGCGCACGGTACAGCCATCCACCGATATTCCCGCGGATTTGGAAATTTCTCCGCTTGCCATGACCAATAACAGCAGTTGGGCGGAATCGGATTTGGTGCTGCTTGAAGACGGAAAAGCAAGTTTCGATGTAAAACATGACATTGCCGGGCCCCTGCCTCTGGCTGTTGCCGTTGAAAAGCGCGGCACAAATGGCGGGCGGATGATTATTGTCGGGGACAGTGATTTTTTCACTAATGGGTATCTTGGGATATCCCAAAATCTTGATTTTGCCGCTGAAATTCTAAAATGGGCGGGACGCGACAGCCGGTTTATTCATGTCCGTCCGCGCCGTTCGCCCTTTAAGCCGCTTTTACTCAAAGAATATCAGCGGCAAGGTTTGCTCGTCCTGATATTGGGCATGTACCCCTTGGCGCTTTTTATTCCGATTGGGATTTATCTTTTTATTCGATCAAGGACCGGATGAGCCAAACCGTTGAAAAATCATCATGATTTCGCGCTTAAGTAAAACAATGGAAGCTTACATCCTGTGTGGGTATTCAGTTCGCCGTCATTGCGAGGAAGCATGGCGACCGAAGCAATCTGATGCGAAGTGTCATCCCCGACTTGATCGGGATTCCCGCCTTCGCGGGAATGACAAAAACGTCATTGCCGCGTCGGCCTCCGGTCTCCTCGCAATGACTTTTTCAAGGTGTATTCAATGAAGTTCCGCACGACGCTTTTTTTTGTCATTTTGTTTTTCGGCGCTTTAGTTCTTTATCTTTCGCAAACCCAGCGCGAATCCGCGCGCATGGAAGAAGTGAAAATGGCAAGTGATGATTTCAAGGTTCAGGTTGAAGAAAAATTACCCGAATTAAAAAAAGATCAAAAAGTAAACTTTATTCAAGTCCAGGAAATGAATAAAGAAGAAACATTCTGGCTTGAAAAACAGGGTACGGTTTGGCAAATTGTTTATCCCGTGAGGGCGCTCGCGGACCAGGCCATGGCGCAGGGCATGGCGGGAATGGTAAAACTCGCTTTGAATCAGAAGCTTTTGCGGCCTGAAGGAAAGTGGGAAGAGTACGGCCTGGATCAACCGGAAATCAAAGTGGGAGTGGGCACCACGGAGGGCTCCGAAAGGCATTTTCTTTATTTAGGTAAACAAGTTCCGACGGGCGCCGGAATTTTTGCGCGCTGGGATGATAAAAATGCTTATTTTATTCTTCCCAAAGCGGTTAAGTCCGCTTTTCGCAAGAGCGTTTACGAGATGCGAGAGAAACGTATTTTTATGACGCCGGTTCCTAAAATGGATCATGTTTATGTTGAGATGGGCCAAATGACTTTTGAATGGACTTTAAGAAACGGCGCGTGGTATTGGATGGAGCCGCTTGATTTAATCGGAAAACCGGTGGCGGAAGATCAGATGGCAGCGGTCATCCAGGTTTTTTCCAAGCTTTATGTAAAGGAATTCGTCGATGAAGCGGCCGTCGATGCCGCCGTCGCGGGAATAAGCATGATTTCCGACCGGATCCAAATTCGTTCGGGCTCTCACAACGAAACTGTCTATTTTGGAAAAGATGCGCCCCTTAAAACAGCTTATTACGCAAAACGGGAAAATGAAAAATCACTGTTTTTGGTTGATCAAACCAAGGTGATTGAAATTTTAGATTTACTGGATGCCCTGGACAAAGCCAATCATCCCGCGGCAGCGGCGGCGTTAACTTCGCAGTCTTAGAATGCCTATTGAAACGGAACTTGCTGAAGTCCGTGCCCGTATCAAACGCGCCTCTGAGCGAAGTGTTGATTTGATCGCGGTGACAAAAACAGTGGCTCCGGAAGCTGTTCAGCGGGCTTATGATTTGGGGCTGCGCGATTTCGGCGAAAATAAAGTTCAAGAACTTTTGGAAAAACGGAAAGCGCTTCCAAAAGAAATTCGCTGGCATATGATCGGCAGATTGCAAACGAACAAAGTAAAAGATATTGTGGGCGCGGCGGCGCTGATTCATTCGCTGGATCGCATTGAATTATATGAGAAGATATGCGCTGAGGCTGTCAAACAGAAGATCACTATTGTGGAATGCCTTATGCAGGTCAATCTCAGCGGAGAAGCTACCAAAGCGGGTTTTTCTGAAAATAAGATCAATGATTTTTTAAACCGTGTTACGGCGAATTCTCCGGTTAAAATCAAAGGCTTGATGACCATGGCGCCTTTGACCGAAAATAAGAATGAAATTCGAAATGTTTTTCGCGCGGCGAGACTGTTATTTGAAAAGTTAAAAAGAGATTACACTGGTTTTGATTGGAAACATCTTTCGATGGGAATGTCGGGTGATTTTGAAATTGCGGTTGAAGAAGGCGCGACAATGGTAAGAATCGGAACCGCTTTGTTTGGAGTTAGAAAGTAAGCGGCGGTTTTTTTACACTCCCGGAACTGCGGAACGCATTCCCGCGAGTGTGAAGTGACAAAGGAGTTTGACAATGAAGATTACAAAAAAAATCGGATTAATCGGCTGCGGTAATATGGGTTCGGCGATTTTGGCGGGAGCTTTTCAAAATAAAATCTGCGTTCCTTCACAGGTGTGGGTTACGGATAAAATGAAGGGTAAAACTCTGGCTTTCAGCCGCAAAAATAAATGCCGCGCGGCGCAGGACGCGGCCGAAGTGGTTCAGAAAACGGATATTATTTTGCTGGCCGTGAAGCCGCAAGACTTGACGGAAACTGCCTTGTCTATCCGCCCCTTTTTAAATTCCCGTAAAACAGTCATTTCGATTCTTGCCGGAGTGAAACTGGCGGGGCTCAGAAAGCACCTGGGGCCGGCGGTTTTGGTGCGCGCTATGCCGAATCTCGGTGCGCAAGTGGGTGCTTCAGTGACAGCGTTATGCTCGCAAAAAAAAGAAGCTTTGAAAGTAGCGCAAACGCTTTTTTCCGCCTGCGGCAGCACGGTGCTTCTGGATGAAAAGCATTTTGATGTAGTTACCGCAGTAAGCGGAAGCGGGCCGGCGTATTTCTTTTTGATGATGGAGCTGCTGGCTGATTTTGCGCGGGGGAACGGATTGGATGAAAAATCCGCGCGCCTGCTTGCCGTTCAAACCGCGCTCGGTGCGGGTCGTTTGGCTTCGCTGAGCTCCGAGTCTCCGGCTTTGCTCAGAGAAAGGGTTACTTCGAAGAAGGGAACCACGCATGCGGCGTTGTCTGTGTTAAAATACCGCAAATTTCCGAAGATCTTTTTCGCGGCCTTGCAAGCCGCGGTTAAACGCAGCCGGCAATTAAGCCGGTAACGGTTATAAATTACAACCCTCGATGCTGGAAAAATTGCAATCTTCGACAAGCTCAGATTGCAAGGTCGTAGTAAAGAATTGGGAGATAGAACATGTTTATCATCGGTGAAATATTAAACGGGCTCGCTTTTATTGTTCAAGGCATCGTCACGGTGCTGATGTGGATCATCATCATTCAGGCCGTGTTAACCTGGCTTTTAAGCCCTTTTCATCCGTACGTTCAAATGTTGGGACAAGCCGCGGACCCGGTTTTAAAACCTTTTCGC